>DASXLF010000667.1:0-2055 GCA_036496405.1 Steroidobacteraceae bacterium
GCTTGCGGCACGCAGGGCGCCAGCGTCGCCGCCGTCATCGAGTCGCCGCTCGCAAACAAGGTCACGTCATGACCGAGCGCCACGAGTTCTTCGGTCAGGTGGGAGACGATCCGCTCCGTTCCGCCATAAAGCCGGGGGGGAACGCTCTCCATAAGGGGCGCGATTTGCGCGATTTTCATTATTGTACCTGCGCCCGCCCCAGTGGATTGAACCCCCCGCACCCTCGAAAGTTCCGCGATTTGCTGTTTTGCGGCCTCGTGCGCTCCCGCAACGCCCTGTCAGCGTCCTGTTGCATGAAGGGCGGAGGCTACGCTAGGCACTACGCGGATCAACAATAGCGTGCACCATGCTTAAGCGCCCAACCAAAGACGATCTTTCCATCTCTAGCCACGCGCTGAGCCGCCGCGCCGTGCTGGCCGGCCTGCCGCTGTTGCTGGCGGGTTGCGCCGGCATGGATTATGGCGCGGTCAATGACGGCGGCTTTACCACCCCGCCGGTCGACGTCACCACCGTCGATCGCAGCCTGCTGCGCCAGGAAGTCGCCTGGAAAGGCAATGAGAAGCCCGGCAGCATCGTCGTCAACGTGCCCGAGCGCCGGCTTTATCTGGTCGAGGCCGGCGGCCGCGCGTTGCGTTACGGCGTCGGTGTCGGCCGCAGCGAGGGCACCAATTTCCGCGGCACCGCGGTGATCGGCCGCAAGGAGAAGTGGCCGCACTGGACCCCGACCGAGAACATGAAGGCGGCGATCCCGCTCTACCGGCATTACGCCGGCGGCATGAACGGCGGCCCGGAAAATCCGCTCGGCGCCCGCGCGCTTTATCTCTACCGCGACGGCCATGACACTTTCTTCCGCCTGCACGGCACCACCGAGCCGGAGAGCATCGGCCAGGCGGTCTCCTCCGGTTGTATCCGCCTGTTCAACCAGGACATCATCGACCTGTATAACCGCGTGCCGGTCGGCACCCATGTGACGGTGATTCAGGGCTAACTCCGCTGGCCGCGCGCGCCGGTACCCGTTTCTTAATTGTTAATTAAATCCGTTTAAGCCCAGCCCGATTCCGGCACGATTCACCCCAGAAACGGCGGGCGAATATGGGCGCACAATCCCCAAAACCGACCAATAAAGACACCAATCGCAGTCTGGTGCGTATCTTCAGCATTTGTCTGAGCACCCTGGTGCTCTGTTATTCGGCGATGGCGTTCCGCCAGCTTCTGGCCGCCGACAGCTTCGACTTTGCCACGCTGTTTTTGAGCATGCTGCGCATCGGCTTGGGCGTGGCGGCACTCATCATCATCATCAACCCGCCCTGGCTCGCGCGCCCGCTCGAGCGCCAGGTCGACTCGATGGGCAGCCTGTTCGAGACCGGTTATGACGCTTCGAGCACCAAGGAAAAAATCCGGTTGATCGTGCTGGTCACGATGGTCAGCCTGCTACTCGAGCTGGTGATGATCCGCTGGCTCGCTTCGGTGTTCCCGGTGTTCTCGTTCTTCAAGAATTTCACGCTGCTGGCCTGCTTCTTAGGCCTGGGCGCGGGCTATGCGGTCGCCGAAAAACAGCGCTGCGCGCCCGCGCTGGTGCTGCCGATGCTGGCACTCTTCGTGCTGGTCATCACGCTGCTGCGCTACGATCTCGGTGCCGAGGAAATCCTGTTCGCGGCGCTGCCGATGCGCGAGCAAACTTCCGTCGGCATCGCGATGGACAGTTTCGACTGGTTCACGTTGTTCCGGCTGAGCACGCCGCTCTATCTGCTGCTAGCGATGAGCTTCATTCTGTGCGCCTGCATCTGTTACCCGGTCGGGCAGCTGTGCGGCAAATTGCTGCACAGCGCCAACGCGCTGAGAGCCTATGGCCTCAATCTGGCCGGCAGCATCCTCGGCGTTGCGGTGCTGTTCGTCATGAGCCTGTTCTGGCTGCCGCCGGTGGTTTGGTTCACGGTGGTCGCCGGCGTCCTGATGTTCTTCGTGCTGGCGCGCGACGCGCGCCTGCCGATCGGGATTGCGAGTTTTGCCGTGCTGCTCACCGTGCTGGCCTGGCCGGTGCAATCGGGCACGCAG
>DASXLF010000668.1:0-2574 GCA_036496405.1 Steroidobacteraceae bacterium
ACCGACGCTAGTACGTTTACGGCTTGAGCGCGTGACATCACAATCGCATCGAGCGCGAGAGCAACCTCGCCTTCGTTGTGCGCCTCGACCATGACCAGCTCGACTCGCATCGCGCGCGGCCGTCTCAAGTCGGGCCATTGAAGGACCTGTCTTGGTCTCCGTGAGCACGGCGATTCGCCTCGCAGTGGGCACCAGCTCAGCCAGCAGCGCGAGCCGCTTTACGTCGAGCTCCGACGCAAAGATGCTGACGCCAGTCGTGTTTGCGCCAGGGCGGGAGATGCTAGCCCAACTTCCGCAGTTTGAGGGGTGCGAGGCAATGATATCAAGGGGTTAGGTGCGGCGGTTTGCACTACAACTGGGAAACAGAGCGACAGCATGCGCAGTCGTTCCGGGAGACGCAGTCCGAGGCGATCGAGAAGGGCGGCCTGAGCCTTGTCGGGCCGGGCGACGCAGCGCAGGCGCAACGTTTGATTGTCGGTCGTGGGCAAGACGATGTCGGCGCTATGGATGGCTGCGAGTTCCTGGAGGATGGTGCGGGGCGCGTTTCCCAGACCGGCACGGCACTGCCATTGCTCGAGCGTCTTCCACAGCACATAGGCAAGGAAGCAGACCAGGATGTGGGCGAGCACGCGATCGGCGCGCTGGTGCCAGATCGGCCGGATCGACAGTTGGCTCTTTTGGATGCGGAAGGCGTCCTCGGCTTCGGTGAGCTGGGTGTAGGTGTGCCACAAGGCCTGCGGCGTCCAGTCGGTTACGTTGGTGCGCAGCACGTAGCAGCCTTCGCTGTGACGCGCCCAGTCGTCCCAGTCGCGACGGAACGACCAGTCGAGACGGATGCCGCCGGCGAGGGTGGGATCGTCGATCAGGCGGATGGCGTATCGTGCGGCAGCGCGGCTGTTACGGCCGAGCAGGCGGCCGATCTGCCGTTCGGTGGCCGACCGATCGACCGGCTTTTGTGCCGCAACCAGACGGCGTGCCAAGCTGGCGAGAGCCGTTTCGATGCGCTCGGCGAAGCGCGCATGCATGGCACGCTCCTTGGCCTGCCGCTCGGCCGAACGGACCAGCAGGAACGTCTCCTCGCCGTCCGGGCCGCGGCACAGCTTGGCTTCGACGCCGTCGCGCACCTGTTGCCAATCGCGCGCCTCGGTGAGCTGCGGCGCAAGCTGCTTGAGCTGCGCCTTGTTGGCGCCGATGAGATAGCGCCGTTGGCCGCGCTGCAGCCAGGCGACCGTCTCAGCGCTGGTCATGCCGCGGTCCATCACCCAGATGCGATGAGCCCGGCCATAGCGCGCCTCCATCGTGCCGACGATCTCCTCGACGGTGGTTATGTCGGTGCGGTTGCCGGCAAACACCTCGTAGCCCAGCGGCATGCCATCGCGCGTCACCACCAGGCCGATGCATACCTGCTTGCAGTCCGACCGGTGATCGCGGCTGTGACCGCGCGCGGCCAGCGGGTTGGCCAGCGCCTGACCTTCGAAGTAGGTGCTGGTGACGTCGTACAGCAGCAGCTCGTAGTCGAGCGCGAACAGCTCGCCCAGGCGCCGCTTCAGATGGGCTTCCAGCGCCGCCTTGTGCGGCAGCAGGCGATCGAGCGCACGGTACAGCCGGTCATCGTTGACGCGTTCGGCAGGCACGCCCAGAAGATCCGACAGCGCCGTGCGTCGGTACCAGTCCTCGGCGATGTGCAGCTCGCTCGACGGCTCGCACAGGCGGGCGATTACCAGGATCGCCACCATCGTACTCCACGCCACCTGCTCGCGGCCCTCCGGCAGCTGCTCGTCACACAACTCTTCCAGCCGCAGCGCACACCACAGCCGCCAGCCCAGCCAGACGTCGCCGAACCGCCGCATCCGTTCCATCTGCACGCGCTGCGGCAACACCTGTACGGGCTCGCCGACCGGTGCCGCCTCGAACAGATCGTGCTGCTCACCTCCGCCGTTCATTTGCAGCGCCAGCCGCCGCGCCCGCGCCCGGCCCTGCCCATCGAGCTCGCCCAGGTGAGCCACCGTCTCCTGCACGACCTTGCGGCCGCGACGTACCGATCGCACCAGACGCCAATAGGTGTGCGTCTTGCCATCTTTGCGAATCGTGGTGTGCCGAAGATACATCCTTTGCGCGAAGCCCTCTCAAGGACTCGCGCAATCATTCAATCCATGCAAGACCCTTGGTTGGCACTACATCCGCCTATCGCTCCATCCCGGCAACTCGCGCCGCCAGCAACACCAGCAATTCCAATGACGTTCTGTCAGCAGCGTCCTTCCGGGGGATCAAAAGAATTTTCTCAACACCTCAAACTGCGGAAGTTGGGCTAGCAGCAACACGGAAGGCATGCGGTGTGCGGCCCAAGGGCGGTTTTGGGGGGGAGTCCTGCTGGCCCGGTTGGGAAATGCCGGTGCCCAAGGGCTGAAAGACCCAGGGTTCTCCCGTGCGCGTCTCGCAGATGCTGATCAAGTATGCTTGATCGATCGAGCCTGGTCGGTGACCTCCATCACAGAAGGCGATCCGGTAGCGCTTCGCGTCTATCGGCTCTGCGGTCGGCGACAGCTTGTTTGCTCGCCGCAGGCGCCGCCGTGC
>DASXLF010000669.1:0-1539 GCA_036496405.1 Steroidobacteraceae bacterium
GAACCTTCATCGGCTGCTCAATCTGGTGGCCAGCAATCGAAAACGTAGCACCAGCAGCGCGGCATAGACCAGTGTGCCGACGGACAATCCGATCCAGACGCCCGGCGCGCCGAGGCTGGTATGAAACGCCAGCACATAGGCTGCGCAGAATCCGATCCCCCAATAGCTGATTGCGGCAAATAGTAACGGCACACGTGTATCGTTTAAACCGCGGAGCGCGCCGGCAGCGATGCCCTGCAGCCCGTCGGTGACAAAAAATGTGCTCCCGATCAGGAGCAATTCGGCAGCAAGCGCGATGGTCGCGTCGGTATTGGCGGGGCCTTCGCCAATGAACAGCCGTGCGATGCCAAAGCGCAGCAGAATGACCGCGACGGTGCACACAATGGAGTAGGCAATTCCGATCAGCATGGCGATCAGGCCCGCACGCCGCACGCCGGCGGGATCGCCGCGGCCGACGGCGTGACCGACGCGCACAGTCGCGGCCATGCTGATGCCAAAGGCGGGCATGAACAGGATCGCCGTGACCTGCAGCGCGATTTGGTGCGCGGCAAGCGCGGTGATGGAAAGTCGACCCATCAACAGCGCTGCAGCCGAGAATAGCCCGTATTCCAGCATGAAAGAGATCGAGATCGGCGCGCCGATCACAACAAGCTGCCGCATCAAGCTCCAGTCGATGCGCCAGAAGCGCGTCAGCACGCGATAGTCGATGAATGGCGGTCGGTGTGTCGCAAACCACATGCCCGCGACGAAGGTGGCGAAATTGACGATCGAGCTGGCAAGCCCGACGCCGAAGATGCCGAGCTTGGGCAGGCCGAACTCGCCATACATCAGCAGCCACACCAGCAGTGCGTTGGCCGGGATTGCGACGAGCGTGATCCAGAGCACCGGCTCGGGCCGGTTGACGGCGCCCATGAAGCCGCGGATCGCGATGAACCACAGCGCCGGCGCCACGCCGAGAGCGAGTCCGAACAGATAATCCTGCGCGAGATGCGCCGGTCCCTGCGCCTGGCCGAGGCCGAGCAGGATCTGCTCGCCGCGCAGCGGAAACGCCATGATGGGCAATGCGATGAGAAGTCCCGCCCACAGGCCGGAGCGCAGCGCGCGCCGTACCTGCTGCGCGCTGCCCGCGCCATAGGCTTGAGCGGCGAGCGGCGCCACCGCCGACATCAGTCCCATGCCGACCGTGAAGGCGATGAAGTAGACGGTGCCGGCCAGCGCCGCGGCGCCCAGCGCCTCGCCGCCAAGGCGGCCGATGAAGGCGAGGTCGGTCGTCATCATCGCGATCTGGCCGAGCTGCTGCGCTGCCATCGGCGTGGCCAGCCGCAACGTCTCGACGAGCTCGGCTGTCAGATGGCTGCTCGACGTCTCGTTCGCGGGAGTTTCGATCTTGTAAACGGTCATGAGGCGACAATAGCACTGCGCGTGGCGGAACGATGGTGGGGTGTATTCCTATTGAGGAGCTTATTCGCGCTTCGCGCTATTTATTCCATCGTCTTGCCCCGCATGCGCGGGGCAAGACAGCGGAGTGAGACTCACCGC
>DASXLF010000670.1:0-8690 GCA_036496405.1 Steroidobacteraceae bacterium
AGCGCTGCGATTGCTTAACCGCCTGGGCGAGACGGCCATGTCGCTGGGAGAGGTACGGTGCGGCACTCGAGGCGTCGTGATTGAAAACGACCGCTGATTCGCACGCGCGCGGCCCGCTCAAGCTCGCCGTGCTGATTTCCGGACGCGGCAGCAATATGGCGGCCATCGCCCGCGCGTGCCAGGCAGGCGAGATTGCCGCACATCCGGTAGTGGTCATCAGCGATCGCCGCGACGCCCAGGGATTGACGGCTGCGGCGGCCCTGAACCTGGCCACCGTCGCGCTCGAGCCCGGCCGGTTCGAAAGCCGCGAGCAGTTCGAAGCCGAGTTGGCGCGAGCTATTGACGCCAGCGGTGCCGAGCTAGTGGTGCTGGCCGGATTCATGCGTATTCTTTCTTCCGAGTTCGTGGCGCGTTACCCGGGTCGGATGTTGAACATACATCCCTCGCTGCTGCCGCAATTCAAGGGCCTGAACACGCACCGGCGCGCGTTGCAGTCGGGTGCGCGCGAACACGGCGCCAGCGTGCATTTTGTGACCGCCGAGCTCGATGGCGGCCCGGTCATCTGCCAGGCGCGCGTGCCGGTCCTGGCCGGCGACAGCGAACAAAGTCTCGCCGCACGCGTCGTGGTGCAGGAGCACAGGATCTATCCCAAGGTGATCGGCCTCATGGCCTCTGGCCGGTTGGCGCTGAGCGGAGCGGCGGTAATGTTGGATGGGTATGCTCTGGCGGCGCCGATGCGCGAGGAACAAACACATGCCACGCCCGCTTGAGCTGTTGCGGTTCGGCGGCGCGATGCTGTGGCTGGTGGCCGCGCTGGGCGTGGCGGTGCCGGCAGCGGCCGATGCGCTCACGCCGTTCACGGCCAGCTACAGCTGGAGCTGGCATGGCGCGGTGATTGCCGTGTCCACTCTCAAGCTCGAGCAACGCCAGGGCGATACCTGGATCTACAGTTCCAGCAGCGAACCTCGCGGACTGGGCAACCTCTATCCGATGCGGCCCAATCTGCGCAGCGTATTACGGGTTACGGACCAAGGTGTGCAACCGCTCAGCTATCACGCCACCGACGGCACCTCTGGCAACGCACGCGGCGCCGACGTGACTTTCGACTGGGATGCCCGGCATGCCAGCGGAGTATATGAGGGCGTAAAGGTGGATCTGGCACTCAAGAGCGGCGTACAGGATGATTTGTCGATCCAGATCGCGCTGCTGTACGCCTTGCGCCAAGGCCGAACGCCGGCTGGTTTATCGATGATCGACAAGAACTCCATTCGCGACTATGACTATCAGCGCGAAGGCGAGCAGACCATCGACACCAAATTGGGACGCATCGACACGGTGATCTATGCCAGCCGACACCCGAACTCGCCGCGGGTTACCCGTTTCTGGTGCGCGCCCTCGAAGGGCTACATCCCCATGCGGGTAGAGCAGAAGCGCATCGATAGCGTGGAATGGACGCTGGAGATCCAGTCGCTCGCGAGCGATTAGGCGCTCAACAATCGCAGCAGCGTCGCCCCATTGGGCACGCCCAGGCCCGTGCAGGCGTCCCATCCCGGGCCGGCGCTGTACTCACCGTGCAGTGTGCCGCTGACGTCATTAGTGCCGGCGGTGATATCGCGAAACGCGGCGACCGCGTGCTGTGCGTAGACGACAGGATTGATATGGCCGGCGGTCTTTGAAAACTGCTTCTGCAGTTGCTCGTTGATCAAGGCCAGCAATCCGGCCGTGAGCGGCGCCACAGCGCTCGTGCCGCCGAACACCTGCCACTTGCCATCGAGGAAAATGCGGTAACCGGTATTAGGGTCGGCGTCCCCGGCGAGATCGGGCACGCCGCGGCCCTTGAGTCCCTTAGGTGAGGCGGGCACGGCAGTGCCCTGCTGGTAGGACGGACGTGCAAAATAATTGCTGACACCGCCGCCAGTGGCGCCGCCATTCGGCCCGTCATTCCACACACTTTCGCGGCTGACCCGACTGTCACTGGCCACGAGCGTGGTGCCGCCGCAGGCCACCGAATACGGGCTCGACGCCGGGAAATCCACGTGCGGTTTGCCGTCCCAGTCACCGGCCATGTCGGCCGAACCGTTGTCGCCGGCTGCCACGCATACGGTTATGCCCATCACCGCCGCCTGTTCGATCGCCTCGTTGAGTCCGTCAAGGAATTGCGCCGTTACCTTTCCATCGGGATCTTCCGGTCCGCCCCAACTGATTGATATCACCGACGGCCGGCGCACATCGTCGTGCACCGCCGCGTTCACGGCATCGATGAAACCGCTGGTGGTGTTGGGGGCAAAATACACGGCGATGCGCGCGCCCGGAGCTACCGAACCCGCCACTTCAATGTCGAGCACGACCTCGCCATCGGCGGCCGACTTGCCCGGCAGGTTGGCACCGCCGTCGACACCCACCGCACTGACGGCCGGCGGAGCAATACCGGCCTTGCGGAAAAATCCCTGCAGGTCGCTGGTCTTGTAGCCGGCACCGCTGGCAGCGCCGCTCTTGTTGAGGTCGTTGAGTTCCAGGATGGCGATGCATTGACCGGCGCCGGTCAGTGCGCCCGGGAAATCATAAAGCTTGGCAATTTCCGCCGGCATGAAACTCGCGGACGCGGCGGCGCGCGCGTTAGCGCGCCGAGTGGAGCGACGCACGCGGAAATGCGGACGCGCAATCGGGCGGTTATCCAGTCCGTGCACGCCCAGGACTATGCCGCGCAGTTCCGCCGGTAGGAAAACCTCGCCGCGCCGTAACCGGTGCTGTCCACCCTTGAGCCGCACCTGCGTGAGCTTGACCCCGAAGGCGGCACTGAGCGAGGCCACGGTGCCTTCGAGGCGGATGCTGCGCGCCGGCAGATCCACGCGAATGAGCGTCAGTCCCCGTGCGTGCGCGAACGCCTCGACCTGCGCCACGTCGGCTGGATCGGCGCCGAAGCGTTCGGCGTATTCGCGGCGCGAGAGGTACTCGCGCTGACGCGGGGACTGCGAGTCCATCGCCGCGAGTACTTCCTTGAGCGGATTGGCGCCGCGGCGCGAACGCAACCGCAGCGTCACCTGGATACGCTGATGCGCCGGCGCCGGCCCGATCGGTTTCGCGCCGCGCGGAAAGCTGCGGGCACTGCCTGGAAGTGCCGCGCGGTTAACTGTTTTCTTCATCCGGCCCCCGATCGCCTGTTAAGCCTTCGGCAATGTCACGCCGCGCTGGCCCTGATACTTGCCGCCACGATCGGCATACGAAGTCGCACAAACCTCATCGGACTCGAAGAACAGCATCTGCGCCACGCCCTCATTGGCGTAGATCTTCGCCGGCAACGGCGTGGTGTTGGAGAACTCGAGCGTGACATGCCCCTCCCATTCAGGTTCGAGCGGGGTCACGTTGACTATGATGCCGCAATTCTGAACAAAAACACCAGCTTGGAGTGCAAAGTTCGCAATGTTTGGCACAGTGAGGCAATAGACGTCGTGATCGCCAGCCAGTTCCCTGATCGCCGCCACCTTGTGATTGCGCAACGTCGGCGCTGCAATGCCCATACGCCGACCGGCAATAGGTGTGACGTCGCCGAAAGGCTGATACAAATGTTCCTCGCCGCGGCGCCATTCCCGATACAACGGCATCAGCGCCTCCCCGGCCCGCAGTTCGCCGGCGCTGATGTGGCCGCCATCGCGTCTCAGGAACACGTGGTCCGGGGTGGCACGAATGCGCTCATGATTATCCAGCGTGATTTCGATCAGCGCATCTCGGCCGATGAAGCGCGGCCACTCGAGCGGCGCGATTACGATGACTCCATCCGGTGCCAGTCCGTAGCCTCGAAAGCGCTCGCCGCTATCGTAACGGCGCGCCATGTCCTCCAGCGTGGCGCTGTCGCCATCGGCGAACGCCACCCGGGTGTCGCCACTGAAGCAGCGCGCATAGGTGGATTTGCCCAGACACACGGTGAGCACGTTGCGCGGTATACGGAAATATTCCACCGTGCGCGCCAGCGCGAATGAATTGGGCGGGATGATGCACACATCCGCCGCAATGTCGACGAAGCTCTTCTCGTCAAAGTGCTTGGGATCGACGATGGTAGAGTTGATATTGGTGAAAATCTTGAACTCGCGTGCGCAGCGCACGTCGTAGCCGTAGCTCGAGGTGCCGTACGAGATGATGCGACCACCGCCATTTTCACGCACCTGCTGCGCTTCGAACGGCTCGATCAGTCCATGCCGCTGTGCCATGCGCCGGATCCAGTTGTCCGATTTGATGCTCATTTAGCTGTCTTCGACCACGATCTTTGGGAATAACGAGCTGCGGTCGCGAGCACGACGCGACAGTACGGCGGCGGCGCGTCGCGCGGCCTCGATATAGGCCTGTGCGGCCGGTGCGGCCGGATCGGCCGCTACCGTGGGTGTGCCACCATCAGCCTGCTCGCGGATATGTATGTCCAGCGGCAGTTCGCCCAGCAAGGTCACGCCGTGCTCGGCTGCCAGCCGCGCGCCGCCCCCGGAGCCAAACACATGTTCGGCGTGCCCGCAGTGACTGCACACGTGCACGCTCATGTTCTCGACGATGCCGAGCACCGGTACCGCTACCTTCTCAAACATCGCCAGTCCCTTGCGCGCGTCGGCCAGTGCGATATCCTGCGGCGTGGTCACGATGATGGCCCCTGAGACGGGCACACGCTGCGCCAGAGTAAGTTGAATGTCTCCCGTGCCGGGCGGCATGTCGACCACCAGATAATCCAGGACGCCCCATTCGGTGTCGGTCAGCAATTGCGTCAGCGCCTGCGTGACCATGGGACCGCGCCATACTACGGCCTGGGCCGGATCCACCAGAAAACCAATGGACATAGCCGACAGGCCATGCGCCCGCAGCGGCAGAATCCGTTTGCCGTCCGGCGAACTAGGACGCTGGCCGGTGAGTCCCAGCATCAGCGGCTGACTAGGACCGTAGATATCGGCATCGAGTATGCCGACCTGGGCGCCCGCGGCTGCCCAGGCCAGTGCCAGGTTCACGGCGACCGTGGATTTGCCAACTCCGCCCTTGCCGCTCGCTACCGCGACGATATTCTTGACGCCAGCGAGCGGCTTGAGGTTGCGCTGCACGGCGTGTGGCAGGATTGCGCTGCTCAGCTCCAGTGTCAGTGGAGTCAGGATGTCGTTGGCGCGCAGGTGCGCCTGCAGAGCCGATTGCAAGGGATGTGTATAGCCAAGTGTTGGAAACCCAAGTTCGATCCGCACCAGCAGGGAATCCTGCGCAACTTCAAGGCTGCGCACCGCCCCGACTTGCGCCAGGGTCTGCTGCAGATACGGCTCGACAAAGCTTTCAAGGACCGCGCGGACGCTGGCCTCGGTGATCGGCATGTGCTCTTTACATCCTGCAGGGGCAAGAACGGCCGTGCACCGCGACAAACATGGCATAATCCACGCTTGCTCGAAAGGGCCTGGCCACCAGAAAATATGGGCGAACGGCCGGGTGGGCAACCCACGCTACAACATTAACACGCCGGAATGAGTTTTTTCACCAACCTGCGCGCCGATCGATTGATCACTCAGATCAAATCGACCAACGATCTGATGGGCGCCGAAACTCAAAAGGCGATCGCCAAGCTCAAAGATGTCGGGCCTGGCGCCATCGAATCGGTGATCGCCGCGTTGCCGGAGGCCGACAAGCACGCCACGGTCGCCTTCGTCGATGTGCTGGCAACACTGGCCAGCGCCAAGACCTTTCCGCAGTACATCCAGGCCCTGGTCCAGGGTAGTCCCCGTGCCATCGCCGGTGTCGCCTGGGCGCTTACCAGCAGCCGCGGCTATCCCCCGCACCTGCTGCTCGAGGCGCTCACCACTCCTGGCGTAGCCAAGTCGGCCCTGCTGGATGTGATCAATGGCCAGCGCACGCGCTTCTCGGTGCGCGAGCTGCTGACCGCCGCCTACGCCCAGGAGCCCAACGAGAAGGCGGCGCTGTTTCGCATCGTCGCCGAGGCGGCCGACGAGGCCGCGCTGCCAGAACTGTTGGGACGAATGCAGGGCAAGGATCCGATCGCGCGTCTGCACATCATCAATATTCTCGCACGCTTTAATAAGCCCGAAGTGCAGCGCGCCATGCAGGTGCAGCTCAACGACGCCAACAAGATGATTCGCAGCGCCGCACTCGCCGCGCTGTCGAAAATGGATGGACCGATCGATGCCGAGCGCGTCTGCGCCCTGCTGCGTGATCCGGAGATCGAGGTGCAGAACCGCGCGGTCGAACTGTTGCAGCGCGCCCGCGACCCCGAAACCATCAAGCACCTGGTGCCGGTGCTGAAGGACGAGTCGGAACAGGCGCGGCGATGCGCGGTCGAAGTATTGAACGAGGTCGGCGATGCACGCTCGGTGAAATACCTGTTGCAGGCGCTGAAGGACGATGACTGGTGGGTTCGCAGCCGCGCTGGCGATGCGCTCGGCAAGATCGGTGGCCCCAAGGTCATCGATGCGGTGCTGGAACTGGTGCGTGATCGCGACGAGGACATCCGTCGCTCGGCGGTCGAGATCCTCAATCAGACCAAGGATGAACGCGCGATCAACCATCTGATCGAAGCCACCAAGGATGCCGATTGGTGGGTCAGCGAACGTGCCATCGATGCCCTGGCGGAGATCGGCAGCAAGCGCGCGGTGCCGCGCCTGTACGAGATGCTGCGCGCCGGCAACGCGCGCGCGGTGCCGGTGGTGGTGCGGGCGCTGGGCAAGCTCGGCGATGCCAAGTCCGTGGAACTGCTGCTGCCGCTGCTCGCCCGCAACGAGAAGGACATTCGCGTCGAGGTGATCACTGCCCTGGCGCGTCTGGCCGAGGAACAACAGGCCGATCAGATCCGTGTGCAGCTGCAGGCCCAGAGCAGCAATGCCGACGCCACGGTGGCCCGGGCGGCGGTACGCGCACTGACCGAACTCGAGGTGCGATTCTCCGCCGGCGTCGCCGCCCTCACCGCCCAGACGCAGATGGCGAGCACGCATCCAAGCCGTACCGGCGTGCGGTCGGCCGAGCCTGCGCGCACCTTGCTGATTCCCGAGAAGGAAGTCGCCAAGGTCGTGCAGCAGGTCGCGAGCGCCGGTGGCGCACGGCTCGACATTTCCACGCTGACACCGGGCGACGTCATCGAGGGCCGCTACAAGTACATCGAACGCATCGGCCGCGGCGCCTTCGGTACGGTGCTGCTGATGGAAGACACCGTGGTCGAGGAACGGCTGATCCTGAAGTTCCTGAATCCCAATGTCGCCGAAGACGAAGAGATCATGAAGCGCTTCGTGCATGAACTGCGCTACTCGCGCAAGATCACGCACCGCAACGTCATCCGCATTTACGATTTTCTATACATCCAGGGCAACTACGCCATTTCAATGGAATATTTCAAGTCGCACACGCTGGGCTCGGAGATTGTCAATGAGAAGCCACTGGCGCAGAAGCGCGCGCTGCAGTTCGGCATCGACATTGCCACCGGCATGGCGGTCGCCCACCAAGTGGGAATCGTGCATCGCGATCTCAAGCCGGCCAACGTGCTCATCAACGATGAGGCGCTCCTCAAGATCGTGGACTTCGGCGTCGCCGCGGCCCAGCGCGAGGGCGACACCCAGCTGACGAAGACCGGATACGTCATCGGCTCACCCAAATACATGGCGCCCGAGCAGATCCTTGGCCGCAAGGTGGACGAGCGTGCCGACGTGTACGCGCTCGGAGTCATGCTGTATGAGATGCTGACCGGCATCCCGCCCTATTCGCGCGGCGATCACATGGCCGTCATGTACCAGCACGTGCAGGGCAAGGCGCGCGCGCCGCAGGAGATCAATTCCTCACTTTCGGCGAACCTGGCCGAAATCGTGGTAAAAGCCATGGCGGTGGATAAGACCAAGCGCTTCCAGACCATGGACGAATTCCGCGGCGCTCTGGAGCGTTTTCTGTAGGATCTGCCCTTCCGGTTGCCAAACACCGTGCACTGGGTCAAATTTCCCGCTGTAAGGCGTTGATCCGGCTTGCCGGTTTAGGTTAAACATTCGGCGAAGCTGCTAAGGAATCGACCGTGGCACGTATTGACGCGTTCCTGAAACTGGGCACGCAACAGGGCTGCTCGGATATTCATCTCGCCGTGGGTGTTCCGCCTATGGTGCGTCAGCATGGCGATCTCGAAGCGATCAAATTCCGCGATCTGCGTGACACCGAGCTTGAAAGCTATGTCATGGAGATCCTCACACCCAACCAGTCGGATCATTTCCGTGTCGGCAACGACCTGGATTTTTCCTATGTGTCTACCGACGGCGGGCGCTTCCGGGTCAACGTGTATCGCAAGGACACGGGTCTGGGTGCAACCTTTCGCGCCATTCCATCGGATATCCCTAGTCTCAGCAAGCTGGGGCTGCCGGCCATCGTCACCAAGTTGTGCGACTACCATCAGGGGATGATTCTCGTGACCGGATCCACCGGCACTGGAAAGTCCACCACGCTCGCGGCCATGATCGATCTGCTCAATCAGACCCGCAAGCTCAACATCATCAGCCTCGAGGATCCGATCGAGTTCGTACATCGCAGCAAATCCAGCCAGGTTATTCAGCGGGAGCTCGGCACCCATATCCCGAGCTTCGCCGAAGGCGTGCGCGCGGCGATGCGCGAAGACCCGGACGTAATCCTGGTGGGCGAGCTGCGCGACGCCGACACCATCCGCATGGCGATGACGGCGGCCGAGACCGGCCACCTGG
>DASXLF010000671.1:0-2057 GCA_036496405.1 Steroidobacteraceae bacterium
CTGGCGCTGGAGATGATCTCCACGGTGGCGGTTCGCGCGCTGCCGATCGTGGTGTTCTCCACATCCATCCAGAAGCTGTCGAGCGTCATCGCCCAAGGGTCGCAGCGCACACTTGACACCAGCTTGACCGAGAACAGCCCGACGTCGTCCTGCGCGCCGCCGGTCATGGTGGTGGATTGGTCGGTGGTGACATCGCCCGCTGCGGTGTGGCGCTCGCTGATAATGTTGGTGCCGTCGAAGCAGTTGACGAGTTCCGCTTCCTCGACGGCCGGGGATGCGGTCCCTGGTGTCGAGAAACGGACGACGCCTGGTGCTATCCGGCAACTGTCGAATAGATATTTGGCCATGGTGGCGGTCGAGACGGCGCCCGTAACAAGCGTGCCAGTGACGGCGCTCAGGTCAACCCCTTGGCAGGTAGCAAGAAGCGCGCCTGCGGCGGTAGAGAACAGGGTTGTCGGCACAGTCCCCAGCACTGCTGATGGTGTGTTGATCCATCGGAGATCCCACATAAATCCACCAGCGGTGCCTATAAAACTTCCTACGTTGCTGAACTGCACCGTGGTGTTGTCCAGCGTTACCCTGGCTGTCTGACCAGCGTAGATCTTAGAGGCGACCGTGCTGACGCCCAGCACGATGGCGCAGTTCCGGAGGTAGTGTGCCTTGGTCCCACTGGCGTTGAATGTGAAGGACGCTCCTCCCGATGGCGTCCCTGCGACCTGAAACGTAATGCCCTGCCAATACAGGTTGCAGAAAGCCTCCAGGATATAGCTGTTCGCGGAGCCAGTGAAATTAGCGATGAGCGCCGCCCCGGACAGTGCGTCGGCCGCAACCGGCGGCACGCTGCCGGCCCGATTGACGGAAATGATCTGGATCGAGCCCCACGCGGCGGCAGTAAAGGCGTAAGTCAGGGTGCTAATGCCGGCTACTGTAATACTCTCGCTGTGATCGCTGGATAGGAAAACCCGGTCGCCGACTGCGGGCCGGCTGCTGTTTGCGACCGCAATGGCCCAAAGCGTTCCGGCGGCGGCGCTCCAGCCGTAGGCCGCTTGGCCACTGACGTTGGTGAAGGTGGCGCCGCCCGTGGTGATGGTCGCGTTGTTAGCGGCTGGCCACACCGGCTCGGTGCTGGCAGTGCCGGCGGTGGTGCAGCGAAAGGCATATTCATGACCCTGTGCAGGTGCCGTCAGTGGCCGGACGATGTTGCCGACCGTGTAGACCCCGCTCGCCGCGAACTGCGCGATCGCTGCCCATGCTGCACTGCTGACGTAATAATCTGCCATCTATGCCAGCACCATCACGCGCACTGCATTGGCGGTCCCGCCGCCGCCGCCCCCGCCGCCGCTGCCTGCCTCGGTGACGATGGCAGCGAGCGGCACCATGTAGGTGCCGGTCGAGGTGGCCGTCGTCACCACGGACGGGACGCCGGCACGGTTGGCAGTGAGCACATAGGTTGCCATCAGACGCGCGCCGCCAGCACAGTGATGCCGAGATCTGCCAGCGTCGCATCCTGCGCTGGCGCCACGATCTGCAGCACGTCGCCAACCGCGAGGCTGCCACCGGCACCAGCCAGCGTGGCGGACGTATGGCCGCCGCTGGTGATCGTGACCGTTCCCAGCGCGGTCGTCACGCCGGCGGCGGTGATGCGGTTCACGGTAAAGATCGCAGAGGCCGTCGTCAGCGTGGTGTCATACACCACGGCTCCCGCGAGGCCAGCGGGCACGGTGACCGCGAACGCCATCGGCACATTGACCAGCGCGCCGGCCGTCGGCTTGCCGGAGAACGGGAACGAGATCGGCAGTTGCTGCACCTCAGCCGGCAGCTGCGCGTAGGTCGCGGTTCCGGTAATCACGGAGAACGCCGGAGGCGGTGCGCCGATGACCTGCAGCGTGCCGCCGGCTGCCGACAGAAAGCTGCCCAGCGCATTGACCGCCGGGCCGTTCCAGGCGACCGACAGCGTGCCGCTGGTGGTGATCGGGCCGCCGCTGATGCCGGCACCCGACGTCGCCACGGAGGATACACCGCCACCGGCAGGCCCGGCCGGACCGGAACTGCCCGCT
>DASXLF010000672.1:0-2113 GCA_036496405.1 Steroidobacteraceae bacterium
GGCCCGCTTGCGCACCTCCGGCAGGATCTTTTCAAGCTCCTGGTTGGCGATCATCACCTCGAGCAAATTGCGCGCAGCGCCCTCGAGCACTTTCTCTTCGGGGATCACCTTGCTGACCCCGTGCTCGGGAAGCTTAGCTTCGAGATAGGCAACAAACTGCCGCGAGGTGATCGATCGGTGAGCGCTCCGCACGGTTCACCCGGCGCGTCCTGCAGCCACGGTGATCTCGCGAGCACCATCGCGAGGCGGGGCCTCCCGCGCCGTCTGGGGGAATATTTGTGGGAACAATGGCAAAAGGCAAAATAACGTATTGAAATTACCGACAAGATGGCGGATGGGGTGGGATTCGAACCCACGGTGCCCTTGCGGGCACGCCGGTTTTCAAGACCGGTGCCTTAAACCGCTCGGCCACCCATCCGGATTAACAAAATCAATCGGTTGGAACGAAATCATCGGGAACAGAAGTGCAACATCCGACATCCTGCCACCCGGTTTGCCACCCGATTTCAGCCTTGTAGTAGGTGCGGTCGCAACGCGTCGTCAAGCCGATCGACCGCTTCCTGCCGCATGCCGGGTATCGTGTGAGCGTAGGTCGTCAAGGTGACGAAGGCACTGGCATGGCCGGCGCGCTCGCTGACCACCTTGACGTTGATGCCCGCGGCGAGCAGCTGGGACAGGTGGGTGGCGTAACCCCGCTGGGTGGCGAGGTCGTGCCACTGCGGCCCGGGGCGCCAATGGCGGGATCAGACCGGAGGAAACAGCGGCGCGCGATTATCGGCGCTGCCTCGGCCACATCCTCTCGGCGACTGTCGATCCCTACCGCAACGGCACGAGACGCGCGATCGCGCAATGGCTGCGCGACGCGATGGAGCCGAGCGAGGGCCAGCCGCGTGCCGCCAATGCGGTCTTGGAAACCTACGGGCTCGCGGTCGTGCGCGAGTCGACCCCGGCCGGCGATTGCTGGTCGCTGTTGGTCGCCAAAGCCATGCGGGGCTTCGGCAATTGTTTCAGGGCTCGCACTGGATGCCGAGCAGCGGCACCTCCGCACCTTGGGCGCAAGCCTTGTCGCGCTGGCCGGGAGCGGTGCGCGGCGTGCGCCACCGCTTTGCCGGCTGCCAGGGACGCGCCACGCGCCTGCCATTGGCAGACATCCTCGACCCCGCACCCGACGAAGCACTGGCGCATATCCTGTCGGCGACTGTCGATCCCGACCGCAACGGCGGGCGGCGCACCATCGCCCAATGGGTGCGCGACGCGATCGAGCGCGGCGAGGCGCAGCCGCAGGCCGCCAAAGCCGTCTTGGAGACCTACGGGGCTCGCCGTGGTGATCGAGCAGCGGGGCACGCCCGCCCCGCTGCGCTGGCTGTTGGTGGCGAACACACATCCCGGGCTCGCCCAGATCTTCGCCGG
Organism: Steroidobacteraceae bacterium; assembly: GCA_036496405.1. Classification (GTDB taxonomy): domain Bacteria; phylum Pseudomonadota; class Gammaproteobacteria; order Steroidobacterales; family Steroidobacteraceae; genus FEN-1191. The sequence continues at coordinate 1,411 of DASXLF010000672.1, forward strand.
CTCGCACTGGGCCGCGCAGTCCGCTGCCCCTGCGTCTTGGATAGAAGTGCTGCGCCGCATTCCTGGCGCCTGCCCGGTGGCGTTCCATCGCTTCGCCGGCTACGGCTGCCGTGCGACGAAACTGCCGCTCGATCACTTGCTCGCCGAGCTGAGCGGCACTTCACCGAAGCCGATGCGTCGATCGACTCCCGCCGAGCGACCGGCCGGCGGGCGGCAATAAATTCGCCTCCTTCACTGCACTGCACTGCGCGGCCGCCAGGACGCGGAGCGGAGTCTCGTGCTCGCCGCGGAAAACGCACAACCGAGAGCAGTGCGCTATATTTCGGCGTGGATGGGCCGTGGAAGGCGCCCTATGAATTGGCCAATATTACGGCCTACTTCCAGGAAGTGAACGCCAGACTGGCGGGCAGCGGCTACCGGGTCGGCGCCTATGGCAGCGGTCTCATCTGCAATGCGCTGCTGGCGAATGGTCTTGCCGAGCTGTGCTGGCTGGCTGCACCGACCTCGTGGCCGGATTTCAGCGCTTGGTATCAGACTAAGCGATGGAGACGGGTTCAGCTTCCCACCACGCAATGCGGCGGCCGCAGCGTCGATTTCAATCTCGCCAATGGGTCCGAAGCGGAATACGGCCAATTCGCGAGATGAGCGGCGGCGGCACTGGCTGTTGTCGCTGATAATCGCAGCGTTTTACAGCCAGGACACC
>DASXLF010000673.1:0-11770 GCA_036496405.1 Steroidobacteraceae bacterium
AATCCCCAGGGCTGCCAGGTGTTCAGCTACAAGCATCCCAGTCCGACAGAATTGCAGCATGACTTCCTGTGGCGCACGACCCGGGATCTCCCGGAGCGCGGACGCATCGGCATATTCAACCGCTCGTATTACGAGGAGGTACTGATTGCGCGGGTGCATCCGGAAATTCTGCGCAGCGAGGGCGTGGCCCCGCCGCCGCTGGATGAAAAGGCCATCTGGCACCAGCGCTACCATTCGATCGTCGAGCTGGAGCGGCATCTGTTCCGCAACGACACACGCATCATCAAATTCTTCTTGAATCTGTCGCCGCAGGAGCAGCGCAAGCGCTTCCTGGCGCGCATCGACGACCCGGAAAAGAACTGGAAATTCGATCTGGCGGACCTCGAGGAGCGTAAGTACTGGAAGCAGTACATGAAGGCTTACGAGAAATGCCTCAGCGCCACCAGCACCGAATTCGCCCCGTGGTATGTGGTGCCGGCCGATGACAAGGCCAACGCCCGGCTCATTGTCTCCAGAGTGGTGGTCGATACTCTGGCGTCCCTTAAAATGAGCTATCCGGCAACCAGCGCCGCACGACGGCGCGAATTGCGGGCCATTCGCAGGCGGCTGACAAAATAGCATCCGGTACTGTATAGACATACAGTACGCCATCCGGCACCCTTGCCGCAATGAGCCACCGCGCTTTTCGCTGCCAGTTGTGCGGAAGCGGCTTTTTCCGGCCGGTGGTGGTGCCGCGGCCCGATGGCTCGCATTACCTGACCAGCTTTTATGAGTGCGCCGGCTGCAGCGTGATGTTCATCGACCCCCGGGCCTTTAACGCCAACGAACCCGGACCGCCCCGCAGCAATGGCGCCAGGTCGGCCGCCGCGGCCCCGAGCATGTCACTGGAAACCTACTCCATTACAGCGACCGATCCCAAGAATGCCGGCTCAGGTTAACTGCCGTCAGCGCACCGTCTCCCAGCGCCAGGATCGGAGCATGGCGTTGAGGTAGCGCACGTCGTCGGGGTAACGCTCCGGCGTGCTCTGGAGATCCAGTCGATAAATTTCGCGATTGCGCACGACAATGATCTCCTCGTGCACGATCACCGACGCTGCGCCGCCACATCGCAGGCGCATCAGGTATCGCCGACCGGGGTTGCGTGCGAGCAGCACATCCACGCCGTCGTCGCTCAACACCACATCATGCAGGCGAATGGTATTGAGGTCGCGCTGGTGCACGCCGGCGGCGCTGATGTCGTAGAAGGCATCGTAGTAGGCGTCCGCGCGCAGCGCGGCGGGCGGCATCACGGACAGGTCGATGAGCAAACCGCGCTGCGGCCCGCGCGCCTGGACAAAGGCCGCGAGCCCCTTCGGAATCGTGATCGAATACCCGTAGGCCGGGTTGAGGTAGCGATTCGCGCTCAATGTGCGGGCTGGCTGATCAAATCCCGCGGGTCTAATGCCGCAGTAGTCGGCGCGGCTCTGCCCGTGGGCCAGGGCACCGCACAACACCCACAGCATGCCCAGAACCCGTGCCTTGAATTGCCGTGATGCCTGAAGTGAATCGGCAGAATGTCGCTTCCGTGCATTGATTTGTTGATTGTTCATCAGCATGGGATTTAACTCATTCTGGCATCGCTCTGTCGGCAAATGAGGTCAACCCACATGCGCGTGAATTATTTGTTAACGTGCGTAGGATAATTCCACCGGATGTCGCGGGCGGCGTGCGTTAACCTGCGGCAATTGCGGCGCTATCCTCCAGGAATCTTGACAGCAACAGCTGAAATGCAAGGCAACGCGCTCCCAGACGGCGATGACGAGCTCCGCACGCTCGTGAGCACTATCCTCAGCGGCGAGTGCGCTGAAGAAATCTATCTCGACGACGTGACCTCCATCTGCCAGCGCAAACCGCAGAGTGCCGCCGCGTTGCGCGCGCTCATTGGCCGCTATCACCGCATGGGACGCATGACCGCAACGCAACATCAGCGCATTCTGAGCACGCTGGAGCAGGCGCTGTCGCCGCAGCAGGGGCATCGAACGCCCGCGGCGCGTGGTGATGCCTATGCGGTGGAGGATCTCACCTGCGAGCTGTCGGCGGAGCCGCACGTCGGGTCCAGGACGCGGCTGTACGCCCAGCAGGCGCCGGATTCCGAGCTCACCGTGCGGCTGGCGCCTGCGCCCAGAGCACCCGAGAACGTTTCTGCGCCACCAGCGCCGCAGTGGAGCGCCGCGCCCGAACCGGCGCCCAGTGCGCCCATTCGAGTGCTTCACGACCGCTACGAGCTTCAGCAGTTGCTGGGCCGCGGTGGCATGGCATCGGTATACAAGGCCGTGGATCGCTATCGTGCTCAGCTCGGCCTGATCGACTGCTATGTCGCCCTCAAGCTGGTGCAGACCAATGCCGTCAAGCCCGCAAGCAGTGACGCGCTGGGGCGCGAGTTTCACAGCGCACAGCGCTTATCGCATCCGAATGTGGTCAAGGTCTTTGATATCGACCACGACGGCGAGACCATTTTCTACACCATGGAGATGCTGTCGGGCGAGCGCCTGAGCCGGGTATTGCGCCGCATCGACGGCAAGATGCTGCCGCGTCCGTACGCGTTGGCGATTATTCGCGACATCGGCGCCGGCGTGGCCCATGCGCACGGCCGCGGCGTGGTGCACGCGGATCTGAAGCCCAGCAACGTCATGATCACGCTCGACGGCGAGGTTCGGGTGGTGGACTTCGGCGGCGCCAGCATGCCTCCGCGCGAGCCCTGGGTGTCCGAGGGCGATGCCGAAGAGGCGTATCTCGCCGCCACGCCCGCGTACGCCAGCTGCGAACAGCTTGAGCGCCGTCGCGCCGATCCGCGCGACGACATCTATGCGCTGGCCTGTATTGCTTATTTGCTGCTGTCCGGCCGCCATCCCTTTGATCAGTTGTCTTCGGTCGAAGCGCGGGCCCGCGGCCTGCGCGCCCAACGACCGGCCGGCATGAGCCACAGGCAATGGCGTGTACTGCGTCGCGGTCTGACCTGGGGCCGTGAGCAACAGCCACCGTCATTGGAGAGCTGGTTGGCGCAACTGGATCTCAGGGGCGCCGTGCATTCATTACCGCCACTGGTGGCATTGACCACGCCGCTGCCACCGCAACGCGCGTGGCATCGCATTGCCGCGGCCGCCATTGCGGTGCTCGCGCTGAGCGCCGGCATTTGGTCGCTGTACGCCCGGCCTCACGAAGAATTGAGTCGCCGGGTCGCGGGCGCCGTGGGCAACGTCCATACCGCGCTTCAGGAGGCCTGGCAGGCGGTGCAGGCGCACACGCGCGCCGCGGCACCGACGGCAGCGTCTGAGCAGAGTGCGCCCCTGGTTGCCCCCGCGAGCGAACTCCCGGCTGCGCGAGCGAGCGTGCCGGCTGCTGCCGCTGTGATTACTCCGCGACCGGCCGCGGCGCTGCCGTTGTCGGCCAAAACGACGGCGCCGACTACGCCGAGCGCGGGCCTGATCCCAACGGCGGCCGCGGGCGAGTCGCCCGCGCCGGCGCACGTGGTGTTTGCAGCCCAGAATTACACGGTCGCCGACGGCGAGCCCGCCGCACGCATTGTCATCCAGCGCGTCGGCGATACGCGCGCCGAGCTGAGCTTTGTCTGGTGGACGGAGCCGGAATCGGCGCAACCGGATGTGGACTATGCCTCCCTCGGTCACCGTATCGAGCACATGGACAGTGGCCAGGACAAACTCACCGTATATGTGCCCATCATTTCCAGTTCGGCCCACGCCCACAGCACGCAGTTCCAGGTGGCCGTGAGCACTCTGGGTGGCGATCGGCAACAGACCGATACCGCCAGCGCCAGCGCCCACGCCACCGTGACCATCGATCGCGGCGGCTAGACAGCACTTCATAGCGACGGACGGACGCGGACGATATAATTCTCGGCGAGCGCTGCGGACGCGAGCGCGCCGAAGGAGCATCGTCATTAGCAAACACATCGTCGTCCGCCACATCGAGCGGCCGGACGCGGGCCATCTGCAGACCCTCGGCAATTGCGGTGTCTCCACCGTGCACGAGGCCCAGGGGCGCAGCGGCCTGCTCGCCGCCTACCTGCGGCCCATCTACCGGCCGGTGAGCATCGCCGGCAGTGCGGTCACCGTGATGGTTCCTCCCGGCGACAACTGGATGCTGCACGTTGCCGTGGAGGTCTGTCAGGCCGGCGACGTGCTGGTGGTAGCTCCCAGCTCGCCGTGTTCGGACGGCTATTTCGGCGACCTGCTGGCCACTTCGCTGGCAGCGCGCGGCGTGCGCGGGCTGATTATCGATGCCGGCGTACGCGATATTGCTACCCTCACCGAAATGAAATTCCCGGTGTGGAGCAAAGCGGTTTTCGCGCAAGGCACCGTGAAGGCTAGCCTCGGCGCGGTAAATGTGCCGATCATCTGCGCCGGAGCCCGCATTGAGCCCGGCGATGCCATAGTCGCCGATGATGATGGTGTGGTGGTGGTGGCGCGCGCCCAGGCCGGCACCGTGGCGCAGGCGGCGACGCAACGCGCCGCCAACGAAGAAGATAAGCGTAAACGCCTGGCCGCCGGCGAACTGGGACTCGACATCTACAAGATGCGCGAACCGCTAAAGGCCCTGGGGCTCGAGTATCGCTGAGCGCCCCGGCGCATCATGTCAGCTTCACAAACCGCAATTGCGTGCACGCTGATGCGCGGCGGCACCTCCAAAGGCCCGTTCTTCCTGGCCACCGATCTACCGGCCGATGCCGCGCTGCGCGCGCGCGTGCTGCTGGCGGTAATGGGCTCGCCGGATGCGCGTCAGATCGACGGCCTTGGCGGGGCCGAACCGCTGACCAGCAAGGTCGCGATCGTATCGCGATCGGAGCGGCCCGGTGTGGATGTGGATTACCTGTTCGCACAGGTGGTGGTCGACAAGCCGGTGGTCGATGTCAGTCCCAATTGCGGCAACATGCTGGCTGGCGTGGCGCCCTTCGCTATCGAGCGCGGACTGATACGCGCCGGCGATCCCATCACGCGGGTGGCGATCTACATGGTCAACACGGGCAATCTGGCATTGGCCACCGTGCAGACCCCGGGCGGGACCGTACGCTATGACGGCGATGCCGCCATCGCCGGCGTGCCAGGGACCGCAGCACCCATCACTGTGGATTTCCTCGATACCGCCGGCTCGGTGTGCGATGTGATGCTGCCCACCGGTAATGCGCGTGACCGCGTCGAAGGCATTGACGTGACCTGCATCGACAATGGCATGCCGGTAGTCGTCATTTCCGCACACTCGCTCGGTAAGAGCGGTTATGAATCGCCCAAGGACCTGGATGCCGACCAGGCGTTCAAGGCGCGCTTGGAACGAGTGCGGCTCGCGGCCGGCGCGCTGATGGGGCTGGGCGACGTGACCGCCAAGGTGGTCCCGAAGATGACGCTGATCGCCCCCGCGCGGGCCGGCGGCGACGTCTGCACGCGCACCTTCATCCCGCATCGCTGTCACGCTGCCATCGGCGTGCTGGGCGCGGTCAGCGTCGCCACCGCCTGCGTGATGCCGGGTTCGGTGGCCGAGGGCATCGCGCGCATTCCGGACGGCTCGCCGATCGTGATGTCGGTCGAGCACCCGAGCGGAGAGTTCACGGTCACGCTGGAAGTCGGTAGTAACGGCGCTCAGTTCAGCGTCGGACGCTCCGGTATCCTGCGCACCGCCCGTGCGCTGATGAGCGGCGCGGTGCTGATTCCGCATTCGGTCTGGAACGGACGCGACTAAAGCGCCAGTTTCGACAGCTGCGCGTCGAGCCTCGGATACACGCGCCGAGCGTTGAGCGAATACAGCCGCTGCCGGTCGGTCTCATTCAGTGCCAGCGCATCGACATAACGTTTGGTGTCGTCGTAGAAGTGTCCCGTGCGCGGATCGATGCCGCGCACCGCGCCCACCATTTCCGAGCCGAACAGAATATTCTCCAGCGGCACGACCTTGCACAGCAGTTCGATGCCGGGCAGGTGATACACGCAGGTATCAAAAAACACGTTCTTGAGCAGCAACTCCTCGAGCGGCGGACGCTTGAGATCCTGGGCGAGGCCGCGGAAGCGGCCCCAGTGAAACGGCACCGCGCCTCCCCCGTGCGGAATGATGAAGCGCAGCGTCGGAAAATCCCGGAATAGATTTGAAGTCAGAAACTGCATGAAGGCAGTGGTGTCGGCGTTCAGATAGTGCGCGCCGGTGGCATGGAAATTCGGATTGCAGGAGGCGCTCACGTGCACCATGGCGGGCACATCCAATTCCACCATCTTCTCGTACAGCGCGTACCAGTGCCGGTCGGTCAGCGGCGGGGAATTCCAGTGGCCGCCGGAAGGGTCGGGATTGAGATTGCAGCCAACGAAACCCAATTCGCGCACGCAGCGCTCCAGTTCGCCGGCGCTGCGCGTCGGATCGACACCCGGAGATTGCGGCAACTGGCACACGCCGACGAAGTTGCGCGGATACAGCTGGCACACGCGGTGAATCAGATCGTTGCAGATGCGCGTCCACTGCGCGCTGGTGGCCTCGTTACCCAGGTGATGCCCCATGGCCGAGGCTCGCGGCGAAAAGATGGTCAGGTCGGTGCCGCGTTCACGTTGCAACTTCAGTTGCGCTTTCTCGAGGCTATCGCGAATCTCATCGTCGCTGATAGCCGGGCCCGCGCTCGGCCCGCCGGAGCCCTTGAGCGCCGCCAGCTGCGCCTCGCGAAACGCCTGCAGCGAGGCTGGAGCGGTCGTGTAATGTCCGTGGCAATCGATGATCATGCGAATTTCACAGATCTGATTCGCGCAGGCGCCGCTCGAGCTTATCGAGCGTACGCATGGCTGGAAGGCATTGCGCCACGCTCGCGTTCGGCTCGCGCCGTTCGCGGATGGCTGCGAAGAACTCGCGATCCTGCAGTTCGATGCCATTCATCGACACATCGACTTTGGAAACGTCTATCTGATTGTTCTTGCCGTCGAACAGATCGTCATAGCGGCAGAGATACGTACCGTTGTCGCAGATGTATCGAAAGAAAGTTCCCAATGGCCCATCATTGTTGAACGACAGTGACAGCGTGCAAAGCGCCCCGTCCGGCACCTTCAATCCGATACTCATATCCATGGCAATGCCAAGGGTCGGGCTCGGCGGGCCCTGCAGAGCGTAGTACTGCGAGGCCTCCTGACCGGTCTGGTATTGAAACAGATCCACGGTGTGGCAGGCGTGGTGCCATAGCAGGTGATCGGTCCAGCTGCGCGGCTTGCCCAGCGCATTCATGTTGGTACGACGGAAGAAATAGGTCTGCACGTCCATCTGCAGCAGCTTGAGCTCGCCGGCTCGGATGCGTTTGTGCAGCCATTGATGACTGGGATTGAAGCGGCGTGTATGGCCGCCCATGGCGATCAGACCGCTGCGGCGCTGGGTCTCAAATACGCGTTCGGCATCGGCCAGAGAATCGGCGATCGGAATCTCGATCATCACATGCTTGCCGGCATGCAGGCACTGCTGTGCCTGCGCCGCGTGCAGCTGCGTGGGCGTGGCCAGCAGCGCCGCTTCGACCCCGTCCTGCGCCAGGCTTTCGGCCAGATCGGTGGTGACATGCGGAATTTTCCATTGCCGGGCAACTTCGGCGGTGGCCTGCGGATCGCGGCCCACCAGCGAGACCACCTCAACGCCCTCGATCCGGCTCATCGCCTCGAGGTGTTTGATGCCGAATGCGCCGGCACCGGCCAGGATTACCTTCATATATCAGACCTGGTTTTCGAGCAGCAGATGGCCCACGGCCGTATTGGACGCCGGCACATGATAAAAGCGATGCAGCACGTTCACCCGTTCCTGCAACGCGCCGCGCATGATCAGCCACATGACCAGCTCGATGCCCTCGGAGCCGGCCTCGCGCAGATACTCCAGATGCTGGATGCGCACCAGCGCCTGCGGATCCGGCCCGATGGTATCGAGATAATGGTGATCGAACTTCTCGTTGATCAGGCCCGCGCGTGCGCCCTGCAACTGGTGCGACATGCCGCCGGTACCCCAGATCATGACGCGCAGCTTCTCCGGATACGAATTCACCGCGCGCGCGATTGCGCGCCCGAAGTTGAAGCAGCGATGACCGGTGGGCGCCGGATACACCACCACATTGACCGCCAGCGGAATGATCCGGCACGGCCATGCCGTGGGCTGGCCGAACACCAGCGACAATGGCACGGTCAGACCGTGATCGACATCCATCTTGTTGACGATGGTCAGGTCGAATTCCTCGAGTATGACCGACTGCGCGATGTGCGCCGCCAGTTCCGCGTGTCCTTGCACCATAGGGACCGGCCGCGGTCCCCAGCCCTCATCGGCCGGCGCAAACTGTTCGGCGCAACCGAGTGCAAAGGTCGGAATGATCTCCAGCGAGAACGCCGACGCGTGATCGTTGTAGACCAGGATCACGACGTCCGGCATGTGTTCCTTGATCCAGCTTTTGGTGAATTCGTAACCGTCGAACATCGGCCGCCAATACGGATCGCGCATTTTGCCCAAATCTATGGCCGCGCCAATCGCCGGCACGTGCGAGGTGGTCAGTCCGGCATAGATATTAGCCACGATCCTTCCACTCCGTCTTGCTGCGATTGCCTTCGGGTGACCGTCCGCCGGAAAGCATCATCTGCGCATACTGCTCCTGGCTCATACCGGTCATTTGTGCCGCTGCGTATTGAAAGGAATTGCCGTCGGCCGAGAAGATCTTGGCCATGAAGTAAATATTTCCACCGAGCTCGATCATGCCGTTCCAATCGCGCTTGAGCACCGCCTCGCGCTGCTCGGGGCTCATGGGAAAGCGCTGCAGAAACTCCACCGGGTCGGCCTTGAAGGCGGCGCGATTGTCGGCCTTCATGAGCGACATGCAGAACATGTTGAGGTGGTACCCACGGCGCGCGCGCTCGGCATCGAACACGGTGGTACCAGGAATGTCGTCGTAGTCTTGCGGTTGCATGCTGGACACCACTTCAGGGCTCGAACTGATAAAGACGATTTGGGTTGTCGACCAGGATACGCCGCTGGGTGGACGCATCCGGCATCATCAGCGGAATCAGATCCACCAGGTCGCCGTCGTTTGGCATGTGTCTGGAGATATTCGGATGCGGCCAATCGCTACCCCACAGGACACGATCGGGCGCGGCAGCGATCAGGGCCTGCGCGAAAGGTACCGCATCGGTGAACGGTGGACCGGCGCTCGATATGCGTTCCGCACCGCTGATCTTGACCCAGCAGTTCTGATTGTTGCGTGCCAGCTGCAGCAATTGTCTGAACGGCGGCTGCTCCAGTCCCTTCTCCGTCGGCACGCGACCCATGTGATCGATGATGAATGGCAGTGGCAGCGCCTCGAGCATGCCCTCGAACGGCAGCAGATCGGTGGCGTCAAAATGCAGATCGACGTGCCAGCCCAGCGGCTCGATCCGCGCCAGCACGCGCTGGAATTCATCCATGTCGGGTACGCCGCCCAGGTGTTTGACGAAGTTGAAGCGCACGCCACGAAAGCCCTGGCCATGCAGGGTCTTGAAATCGCTTTCGCTGAAATCGTCGTCAGCATTGGCGATGCCGCGGTACTGCCCGCCGCTTTGCGCGATCGCATCGACGATGACGCGGTTGTCGCGGCCGTGACAGCTGGCATTGACCAGCACCGCGCGCGTCAATCCCAGTGTCGCCTGCAAGGCCTTGAAGCGCGACAGTGGCGCGTCAGGCGGCGTATAGGTGCGTTCAGGTGCGTAGGGATAGCGTGCGGCGGGTCCGAAGATATGACAGTGCGCGTCGCAGGCTCCCGGCGGTGGCCGAAACTTGGGCACGCGTGTATCGGGGTCGGGAGCCTTGCAGGTGGGCGCTTCTGTCATGGGATTTCAATGCTATGTTAGCGGCCGCCCCATCGGCAAACAATCAATCGAGGAGTTCGCATGGCCGTACCGGGTGCTGCAGACACACTCCCGCTGCGTACCGATTTCGCGCAGCTCATCGATGGTGAACTCATCGCCAGCGCACCGGAACTCGAGGTGATCAATCCGGCCACCGGCGCGGTGTTCGCGCGAGCGCCGCGGGCCACGCGTGCGGACCTGGATCGCGCGGTTGCCGCCGCGCGCCGCGCATATCCGGGCTGGTGCGCGACCTCGTTCGCGCAGCGGCGTGCTCACATCGGCCGCATGAGCGCGGCATTACGCGCGCACCAGGCCAGCCTTGCGCAGTTGCTGACCCGCGAACAGGGCAAGCCATTGTCCCAGGCGCGCGATGAGATCGTGCGTGCCGCTATCCAATCCGAGGGCATGGCGGCGATCTCGATTGAGAGTGAACTCATTCTCGACGACGCGCAGCGTCGCATCGAGCTGCACTACCTGCCTCTGGGCGTGGTCGGGGTGATCACCCCGTGGAATGCGCCGATCAACCTCGCTGCCGGACCCTTGACCATGGCGCTCTACACCGGCAATACCGTGGTGCTGAAGCCCTCGCCGTACACGCCCTTGTGCACCCTCAAGCTCGGCGAGCTGCTGCGCGATATATTTCCCGCCGGCGTGGTCAATGTGCTGTCCGGTGACGACGACTGCGGGCAATGGATGAGCGCGCACCCTGACATCGACAAGATTTCGTTCACCGGTTCGGTCGCGAGCGGCAAGGCGGTCATGGCCAGCGCCGCCGGCACACTCAAGCGCATCACACTCGAACTCGGCGGCAACGATGCCGCCATCGTGCTGGAGGACGTGGACCCGAAGGCGGTGGCGGCAAAACTGTTCTTCGCCGCGTTCGTCAACAGCGGCCAGGTGTGCATGGCCGTCAAGCGCATCTACGCGCATGAGCGCATCTACCCCGCCCTGTGCCAGGCACTGGCGCAGGAGGCGCGCGCGGCCCGGGTCGGCGACGGCATGGATGCGGAAACTCAGTTCGGTCCGATCCAGAACCGCGCCCAATACGAGCGTGTGCTGGAGCTGCTCGCCGACAGCCGACGCCAAGGCCGCATCCTCGCCGGCGGCGAAATCGGTCCGGGCCCGGGCTACTTCATCACACCGACCATCATTACGGACCTGCCTGACGATGCCCGCCTGGTTACCGAAGAACAGTTCGGGCCGTTGCTGCCGATACTGCAATTCAGCGATGTGGAAGAGGCAATACGCCGCGCCAATGACAGCCGTTACGGGCTTGCGGCTTCCGTCTGGAGCCGCGATGTCGAGCGTGCGGCCGCGATCGCGTTGCGTCTGGAGGCGGGCACGGTCTGGGTCAATCAACATCGCGTGACCGCCGCCAACGTTCCATTCGGCGGCGCCAAGGAGTCCGGGATAGGCCGTAACTACTCCGAACTGGGTCTGAAGGGCAACATGGAGGCGCGCGTCATCAGTGTGCTGAAGGGCTGAAGGCGTCGGTGCGTTCGAGCCAGGAACGCAGCGCCGCGTTGATGGCCGCCGGTTGCTCGAGCGGGGCCATGTGGCCGCAATGAGGCACGCAAGTGAAATGACTGCCGGTGATTCGCTGCGCCATCTCGGCGTGTTGCGTCGGATTGGACCACTGATCCTGCTCACCACACAGCAGCAACGTCGGGCAGCGAATGGCCGGCAGCACCGCGCTGGCATCCGGCCGTTCGATCAGTGCCGTGATCTGGGCGGCAAATTGCACCAGGCTGTGCCGCTCGAACATATCCAGTATGGGCTCGATCAGACTGCGTTCCTCCAATCGATCCGGATGCACCATGCCCTGCACCCAGGTCGCCGCCATGGCACGGATGCCCTGCGTACGGGCCTGATCGAGTAGTCGCATGCGCCCCGCTACCTCGCGCTCGCCCGCTTCT
>DASXLF010000674.1:0-2740 GCA_036496405.1 Steroidobacteraceae bacterium
ATCGTCGCCACCGCCAGCATCGCGAACAGCGCAGGGAAAATGCGGCGGATGCGCCGCTCGTAAAACTGCCGCAGCGAAAAGCGGCCCTCGCCCCTCTCCTTCAGAATGAGGCCGGTGATCAGATAGCCAGAGATGACGAAGAAGACATCGACGCCGACAAAGCCACCGGAAAATCCGGGCACGCGATAGTGGAACAGCACCACCGCCAGAACGGCGAGCGCTCGCAGGCCGTCGATCTCCGGCCGATAGGTCCAGTTTGTTTGCGTCATGGTATGCGTGGCCAGCATAGGCCTAACGTGCTCGCGCTGAAACCGTGCCGGAGACGCGGCATTTCTCCACGTCATTGGCGCGAGAGCAGCGGATCCAGCAGCGGCGCCAGCAACTGTGCGCCGCGATAGCTCAGGTGATGGGCATCGACGTAGATGGGGACGCTATTCTGTTGCGCGCGGCACCGCCCGCCACGGCACAGGATGGTGTGTGGATAGAGGATCGTGACGCCATATTTCTTCTGCATCTGCGCCAGCGCAGTGAAGACGGTCTTCTGCCGCGCCTGATATTCCGCCAGCGACGGCCCAAGTTCGCTATTGTTGTGCGCAAGTTTCATGCGCGCGAGCGTCTCGGGCACCGGCCAGCCGATCTCCGGGATGGAGGCGACGATCACCACCTTTTGTCCAGCGCGGGTCAGCGCGGCGACGGTGCGGTCGAGCCCGCGCGCGAAAACCACGGGATCATTAGCCAGTGACCGCACCGGCGATTGCGCATCGGTGAGGAACAGATTGCCGGCATCGTCGTGGCCGTAGGCGACGCCCTCCGCGCTTTTCGCCCAGTGGGCGAGCAGGATGACCAGATGGATGCCGGGATCGCGGATGATCTGCCGCACGATTCTGTCATTGAACGCGCGGCAGCCATGCGCGCGGGAAGATTCGACGCCCAACAACGGCGCGCAGCCGTGATGCCGCGCGAACAATCCGGCGCGATGTATTCGGATGGCGGCCTGCGCCACCACCGGCAGAACGACAGTGGCATGCGAATCTCCCCACAGCGCGATGCCGGGCTTCACGCCGGGTGTGCCGAAGGTGCAGGTGATGGCGTCGGGGTCCAGCTTCTTCGGCTTATCGATGCAGCCCAATTCCTTTGGCGGCTTGTTGCGATGCGCCGCGGAGAAGATGGCGCGCACCTCCGGGCTGAAGCGCTGCGGCCAACCATTGTGCATCTGAAGCAATGCACCCAGCAGCAGCGCGATGGCTGTCGCCGCGCCGCCAAGCAGGAAAATCTGGCGGCGGCTGAAGCGTTCGTGACGCCCCCGAAACGGCTGCTCGACGAAGCGCCACGACAATCCTGCGCAGAGGAAAGCCAGCGCGATCAGCACGACGGTTTCCAGCGGCGTCAGTTCGCGAAACAAGGCGTATTTCGCAAACACCAACAGCGGCCAGTGCCAGAGATAGAGGGAATAGGAGATGAGACCGACAGCAATCATCGGCCGCCAGCGCAGCACCGATGCGACGAGGCTGTCGCCTCCACCCGCATAGATCAGGAGCGCCGCGCCGAGACAGGGCACAATCGCTGCTTCGCCGGGGAACGGCGTATCGGCGGAATAGGCGAAGACGGCGATGGCAATCAGCGCAAGCCCGGCCAGCATCGCCGCTTCGCGCAGCAGGCGATTGCCCGGCGCAGGCAAGCGCACGATCGCAAGCAGGCTGCCCAGCATTAGTTCCCAGGCGCGATACGGCAGCAAAAAGAAGTCCGAGACCGGCGTGGCGCGAACGGCCCAGATGTTCGCCGCCAGCGATGCCACGAGAATGGCCGCGATGGCGCCGATCTCCACTCTGCGCCCCGCCTTCGTCAGCAGATAGAGCGTGAGTGGAAACAGAACATAGAACTGCTCTTCCACTGCGAGCGACCAGGTGTGCAGCAGCGGCTTGCGCTCGGACACCACATCCCAGTAGCCGGCGAGGTTGCGGAACAGGAAATTGGAGCCGAACAGCACCGTCGCCTGCAGGCTCTGCGCGTAGCGCTTGAGGTCCGAGGGGAACAGCAGCAGCGCGCCGAGAACCACGGTGGCGATCAGCACCGCGAAAAGCGCGGGAAAAATGCGCCGGATGCGCCGCTCGTAGAAATAGGCGATGGAGAAGGTGCCAGCTTTCATCTCGGCATGAATGAGCGAGGTGATGAGGAAGCCGGAGATCACGAAGAACACGTCGACGCCGACAAAGCCGCCGGTAAACGGCCAAACGCCGTAATGCCAGAACACCACCGGAAGCACGGCGACCGCCCGCAGGCCGTCGATATCGGCGCGATACTGCGGCAGCGCGTGGCCCTTTGCCGGATGCGCCTGCGCAGCCGCGCCTTTCGTGTGCTCCGTAAAGATCATCTGGGTATGTTCAGAAGGCCGCTTCCATTTCCCGCGTGAGCAGGCCCGCTCCATGGGTGCTCAGGTGATTGGCATCGGCATAGAGTGCATATCCGTTCTGCTCCACCATGCAATGCGCCTCCGGGCAGAGAACGCGGTGGGGATAGAGAACCGTCACCGGGTATTTGCGGGCCACATCCGTCAGGACACCGAGAACGAAGCCCTGCCGCCGGTTGAATTCCGGCAACGCCGGGCGGATGTCCTTGCGAATTCCGAAGTACCTCTGCTTGGCGAGGGCCTCCGGCACATAGGCCGACACCTCGGGGACAGGCCCGACGATCACCACCTTTTCCCCCTCGTTCTCCAATGCCTGAAGTGTGCGCGAGAGGC
>DASXLF010000675.1:0-3845 GCA_036496405.1 Steroidobacteraceae bacterium
CTCGTCCTGGTGCGCACCAGGCGCCCCGTCTTGCAGATCGCGCGCTCCTTGCTGATGCTCGTCATGGCTGGCGCCTGGATTCTTGCACTCCAACGTGGCCTGACCGCCGACACCGTATTGGCCATCTTCGGCCTCGCTCCGATCATCATCTGCGTGCTCGCCGCGGTGCTGCTCAAAGAGCGTCCAACGCCTGGCATCTGGGTCTCGGCAGCGGTCGTTTCAGTGGGCGCGACGTTTTGCCTGCCGCTTGATGTACGTCTATCGCTGACCGCGGTCGCAGCGGCTTTGACGTTCGCGGGCAGCTTCAGCCTCTATGTCGTGATGACGCCCATGCTCCGCGGCGAGAGTCTGCGCGCGAACCTTTTCTACGCAGCGCTAGGTGTCTTTGCGGCGCTGAGCCTGTTCGTGCCGACGATATGGGTCACGCCCACATCGCACGACGCCGTGGTGATGGTCCTGATCGGCGCCGTCGGCTTGCTTGCGCTCTTGGCGCTCGACCGCATGGCCGAGGCCGCTCCAGTTTCGAGTTGCGGCGCGATGGTGGATACGCGCCTGCTTGTTCTGATCAGCGGTGTGGTGGTTGGCAGCAATCCCGACCTGCATATAGCGATCGGCGTAGCGACGATTGCGATTGGCACGATGTTTGCGCTGAGCCTCAGTCGCAATCCTCCAGCGAGCGCCCAATGAACGATCGACGCGATTTGCTACAAGAATCTCTGGCAGCGATCCAGAGGTTGCAGGCGCGCCTGGCCGCCAGCGAAGCAGCATCGCGCGAGCCGATCGCCGTTATCGGCGCGGGCTGCCGCTATCCCGGCGAGGTGAAGAACGTCGATGACCTCTGGCGTGTGGTGCGCGACGGCGTGGACGCCGTGAGCGAGGTGCCAGCCGACCGCTGGGACGTCGATGCTTACTACGACCGCGATCCGACGGTGCCCAACAAGATGGTCACCCGTCGGGCGGGTTTCATCGGGCAGGTTGACCGCTTCGACCCGCAATTCTTCGGCATTTCGCCGCGCGAAGCCCAGACCATGGATCCGCAGCAGCGACTGCTGCTGGAGACCGCTTATGAGGCTCTGGAGAACGCCGGCCTCGCAGTTGAGCAACTGGTCGGCAGCGCCACTGGCGTTTTCGTCGGCATCACCACCAACGACTACGCGCGCCTGCTGCAGGCCGGCGGACCAGAAAACTCCGACGTCTATTCAGCCACCGGCGGCGCATTGAATGCCGCTGCGGGGCGGATTTCCTTCACCTTCGGCCTCCAGGGGCCATGCGTGGCGCTGGATACGGCTTGCTCATCCTCTCTCGTCGCGACGCACTTGGCCTGCCAGAGCCTGCGCACGGGCGAGAGCGACCTCGCGCTCGCGGGCGGTGTCAATGTCATCCTTTCGCCCGACGCCATGGTGCTCTTTTCCAAGTGGGGCATGATGGCGCCCGACGGCGCCTGCAAGACATTCGACGCCGATGCTGACGGCTTTGTGCGCGCCGAGGGCTGCGCCATGATCGCGCTCAAGCGCCTGTCCGACGCCCTGGCGGGGGGCGATCCGATCCTGGCCGTGATCCGGGGCTCGGCGGTGAACTCCGACGGACGCAGTAGCGGCCTGAGTGTGCCGAACGGGCCGGCTCAGGAAGCGGTGCTGCGCAAGGCCTTGGCCAACGCCGGATTGAAGGCGGCCGACATCGATTATGTCGAGGCCCATGGCACCGGCACGCCGCTTGGCGATCCCATCGAGGTCGAGGCCTTGGGCACCGTACTGGGCGCTGGCCGTCCCGCTGGATCGCCGCTTCGGATCGGTTCGGTGAAGACCAATTTAGGGCACACCGAAGCCGCCTCGGGTGTTGCCGGCCTGCTGAAGACTGCGATGGCGCTCCGCCATGAAACGCTGCCACCCAGCCTGCATTTCTCAAAGCCCAATCCCCGCATCGACTGGGAGCGCTTCCCGGTCGTCGTCCAAAAGTGTTCGATGGCCTGGCCGCGCGGCCAGCGTGTGCGCCGCGCCGGCGTGAGCTCATTCGGATTCAGTGGCACCAACGCCCACGTCATACTGGAGGAAGCGCCGCCTTCGCTTCCTTCGGCACCGGACGTTGACGTGCTGACACTGTTTCCTCTATCGGCGCGTAGCGGTGCCGCCTTGCGCGAACTGGCGGCCAACACGGCTGCATTTCTGTCCGAGCGTCCGGAGCAACGTCTGGCCGGAATTGCCCGCATGGCAGCCACCGGCCGTTCTCGGCATTCCCATCGCGCTGCGTTCGTGGCCGCCTCCAGCCACGAGCTGGAGGCCGAGCTTCGTGCCTTTGCCGCTGGTCAGTCGTCCGCATGGACGGCCAGCCATGCGCTGAGATCTGGCGAACGCCCGCGAACCGCGTTCCTGTTCACCGGGCAAGGATCGCAATACGTGGATATGGGGCGGGGCCTGTATGCCGCCGAGCCGGTGTTCCGAGCGGCGCTCGATCGTTGCTCCAGTCTGCTCGCTGCCCGCTTGCCCCGCCCTTTACTGGACGTATTGTTCGGGTCGGAAGGCGGAAACACGCTGATCGAAACCGGCTATGCGCAACCTGCGCTTTTCTCGCTGCAGTTTGCGCTGAGCGAACTCTGGCGCAGCTGGGGTATCGTTCCGGCCTTCGTCATGGGACACAGCGTTGGCGAATTTGCCGCCTTATGCGTTGCCGGCGCCATGCGACTGGAGGACGGACTAGCGTTGATTGCCGAGCGCGGCCGGCTCATGCAAGCGCTTCCGGCAGGTGGCGCCATGGCTGCAATTTTTGCAAGCGAAGCCCGCGTGGTCCCTATGCTCGCTCCGTTTGGCGGTCGGCTTTCTCTTGCAGCGGTGAACGCTCCGGAAGAGATGGTAATATCTGGTGATGCCGAAGCGCTGCGCGAAGCACTCGCGCAATTCGCGGCTGAAGGTGTCAAGGCGCGGCCCCTCGAGGTTTCCCACGCATTTCATTCGCATCGCCTTGATCCCATGCTGGACGGGCTCGAGCGGTTCGCCGCGGGCGTCGCGTTCGCTGTCCCGAAAATTCCCGTCGTTTCCAACGTCAGCGGGCAGCTGCTGCCGCCGGGTGTTGCACCCGATGCCGCCTATTTCCGCCGCCACGCCCGTGAACCGGTGCGCTTCGCCGAGGGGATCGCGGCACTGCGGGCAGCGGGCGCGACGGTGCTCGTCGAGATCGGTCCTCAGCCGACGCTGCTCGGTCTCGCTGCCAAGGCTGAGCCGGAGGCGCGGTGGACCGCGGTTCCCTCGCTGCGTCGTGGCCGCGACGACCGCAAGCAAATCTGTACTGCCTTGGGCGAGCTTTACGTTCGGGGTGCTACTCTCGACTGGGATGCCGTCCAGGTAGGGTTGCCGCCTGGCAGGGCCTCGCTGCCCACCTATCCGTTCCAGCGCGAGCGTTATTGGGTACAAGCCAAGGACGGGCCAAGCGGTGATACGGGTCCGGCGCGGACGCCGGGGGGCGCGCATCCGCTGCTCGGTGTGCGGCAGCTGGTTCCCGGGCCTGATGCGCAATTCCTTGCCGAGATCCGACGCGACAGCCCAGCATTCTTGGCCGATCACCTGGTGTTCGGTACCGTAGTGCTGCCGGGCACCGCTTACATCGAAGGAGCATTGGCTGCGGCGCGCATTCTGGCGGGCGAGCATCTTGAGCTGGAGAACATCTCCATCGACGCGCCGCTTGCGTTGTCAGCTGAGACAACGGAGCTGCTACATCTCACAGTCAAGCCGTGGCAACGGGGCGCTGCCAGCTTTATTGTGCAAAGCGCGCCCAAAGCGGCGGCGTTCGACCTGCCTTGGAAGGTCCACGCGCGGGGTGTCATACGCAATCGAGGCGTCGTTGAGGCTTCGGCG
>DASXLF010000676.1:0-1657 GCA_036496405.1 Steroidobacteraceae bacterium
GCGCGCCGCGCGGCTCCAATCGATCGTGCGATTGCCGTGCTGGCGCTCGCGACCAGCGCCGATCCCGGCGCGTTCACGCGCGCAACCGAGGGGCGCGCGATGGTCGGCGCGCGGATTTTGCGGTTGCTGGTCGCCACTATGCTCAACACTACGCCATCATGCGAGCCGCTGCATCTGCAGATCGCGAAGATTTGGGCGCCCGACAACAAGCACGCGCCCGACCTGATCCGCCGTGCGCTGGTGCTGCTGGCCGATCACGAGTTGAACGCCTCAACCTTCACGGTGCGCTGTGCAGCGTCGACCGGCCTCAGTCTTTACGATGCCGTCATCGCCGGCCTCGCCGCGCTGAAAGGTCCGAAGCACGGCGGTGCGGGCGTTTTGGCCTCGCGGCTGGTGAAGATGCTGATCGATCATGATCCCGAGCCTGTCATCCGCGAACGTGTGGCGCTCGGCGAGCGCTTCGCCGGCTTCGGCCACGGTGTCTACAAGCGCGGCGATCCGCGCGCGATCTCGCTCCTGAACGCGCTCACCCGCGCAGGCGCGGCACGAAAATTCACCAGGGAAGTGCCGGAGCGGATGGCGGAAGCGACCGGGGAGTTCGTCAACATTGACTATGCGCTCGCCGTGCTGGCCCACAGCCTACGGCTATCTCCCGGCAGCGAACTGACGCTGTTTGCGATGGCCCGTGCGGTCGGCTGGGTCGCGCATGCCAGCGAGCAATTGCAACACGGCAAGCTGATCCGTCCGCGTGCGCGCTATGTCGGGCCTGCGCCTGGGCGCGGCGCGGCGGCCTGATATACTATCGCGCGTCCTTGACCCGCTGCCTCGCCGGCTCGATCGCGCTGCCGCCGTGCCGGCGGCGAATGGTCCAGATCGCCAGCGCAACGATGATCGTGCAGCCGATGATGATCGGCATCCAGTGGTGCTTGGCGCTGCCGCCGGTATTCTCGAAGATCCCGTAGCGATCGAGCAACGAGACGGCCATCACGCCCGGCAGCACATGCAGCGGCGCCCACAACAGCACAGCGAGAACATTCACCGGGTAAAAGCGGGTTGGCGGCATGGCGAGCGCGCCGGCGGTGATCGGCACGAAGGCGCGGATCGGCGGTACGAAGCGGGCGAAGAACACCGCCCAGATGCCCCAGCGCTGAAAGAACGTCTCGCTCTGCGCGACCACGCGCGGATAATTCGTTAGTGGCCAGCTCGAGAGGATTTCACGCTGGGAGCGGTGCCCTGCCCAGAAGGCCGAGCCGTCGCCCACCAGCGCGCCGGCAATCGCCGCGAGTAGCACCCATTGCAGCTTGAGTTCGCCGCTTGGCACCAGTGCGCTCAGGGCCAGAATGATGGTCGAGCCCGGGATCACGCTGCCGACGACCGGGACCGCCTCCAGCGTGGCAGCGAGAAACAGCGTGAGATAGGCAAGCCAGGCATTGGCCGACACAAACGCAATCAATGGATCGATATAGGAGGTCACAAAATTCCCGCGCTGCTCGAAGACGCCCGGCGATATAACTATATGGATGCACGGAAAATAACTATATGGATGCACGGAAAGTGCCATGGCAACCGCCCGTCACGAGAGCGTATCAAGCGGAAAATCCACGTGATTCGCAGGGCAGCCTTCCAAAAACCGCGTCCCGTGCCTATCTCGATGAAA
>DASXLF010000677.1:0-2530 GCA_036496405.1 Steroidobacteraceae bacterium
TTGGTAATGCGCGGCATCGCACGGTGGTCGGTGTTCGATGTACCAGAGGCAGTCGGCGACCAGTATGCCGTGCTTGCTGCGGATCGCCTCGCGCCGCTGTTCGGCATGGATACGGATGCGAAGGATACCGCGCTGGCGATGGTGGCGATCTATCGCTATGTCGCGCTGCCGAGCAGCGGGGAGACCGTGGCGGCGGCATATTTCTGAGGGCGCGGCATGGCCTACAAGATCCACTACTCCGACTACCCGGGCACTGACACCGGGCCACCCGATCCTGAACGCTGGATAGGCCCGCCAGGGCCTGCTGGGCCGGTGGGTCCGCAGGGGCCTGCGGGCGCGGGTTCCGCCGTTCCTGGGCCGCCAGGCCCCACTGGGCCGGCATCTACCGTGCCTGGGCCTGCTGGTCCTGTGGGTCCTATCGGGCCTGCTGGTTCCACCGGACCAGCGGGGCCTACAGGCCCGACCGGCGATCCCGGCAGCACACTGATCGCGGCAACGCCACCGGTTGCCAACCCAGGCACCATGTGGTGGGACAGCACTGGCGGGCAGCTATACGTGCGGTTTGATGACGGCAACAGCGTTCAATGGGTGATTGCCAACGCGATCGCGACGCCCGTGATCACCTACGCACAGTTGCCTGTCGAGGTGCAGCAGGTGCCGATCAGCTTTCCGTTCTCGGGGAAGCCCGCAGCCGGTGCGGTGGTCAACGTGCCGATGGCGATGTCCGTGACTGTGCCGGCGGCCCTCGCAGGCGCGGTGACGTTTTCCACCACCAGGACCACCGCCAGCGCGGTGTTCACCGTCAACCGCATCACCGTCGCCGGTGCGACAACCGCGCTCGGCACTGTCACGGTCACCACAACGTCCGCCACCAGTAATACGCTGGCCGGTGCGGGCGGCTCGCTGGCAGCCGGCGATACGCTGCAAATGGTGGCGCCAGGCACGCAGGATGCCACACTGGCGGATTGCTCCATCACCGTGCTGGCGGCACGCGTCTGATGGCAAACACGACGTGGAACCCTGCCGACAAGACGGCCAACGTCACGCTGAGCCTCGCCAATCTCAGAGCTACGATTGCGACGACCAATGGTGGAACGCGTGGCGTCGATGCTCTCACTTCAGGCAAGTATTACTGGGAAAATACCTATACGACCCTGAACACGAACAGCATCGCCTGCGGCATTTCGTTGGCATCAGGCAGCCTGACGAGCCCCGTCGCAGGCGTAGCCTATGTGCAGAGATCGACTGGCAACATATTCATAAATGGCGCCAATACTGGCAGTACGCTTGGGATCATTGGCGCAGGCGCTGTTATCGGAATCGCCCATGACTTCACCGCGCATCTTATCTGGTTCCGCGTGGCGGCGGCTGGTAATTGGAACGGCAGCGGCACCGCCAACCCTGGCACAGCTGTCGGCGGGCTCAGCACCAGCGCTATAAGCAGCGGCCCATTGTACCCGTATATGTGCGGGGCGATCAACGATGCGATGACCGCCAACTTCGGCGACAGCGCTCTTTCTGGTGCGCTTCCGGCAGGCTTTACCGCAGGTTTTCCGACAGCCGCCGCAGCTTCCTCGCAGGCCCGCGTCATGGTGCTGGCCTGATGCCGCGCGTTCCACTCACCGGCGGGGCGTATCAGGCCAACAGCGTCATCGCCAGCGCCCAGCGCAGTTTCAGCATAGCGAGGAAGCGCTGACATGGCGTTAGACTTTCCCGCCTCACCGAGTAACGGCCAGACCTACGTCGGCCCAGGCGGCGCCGTCTGGCAATGGGACGGCGCAAAGTGGATTAACGGCGCAAGCGGCGTGGCCTATGCGCCGATCGCCTCCCCGGTGCTGACCGGAGATCCGCAGGCACCGACGCCTGTGGCTACGGACGCGGATACATCCATAGCAACCACGGCATTTGTCAGCGCAGCCGTGGGCGCGGCGCTGCACAACGTGGGCCGCAACTTGATCCACAATCCGCTGTTCAATGTGGCACAGCGTGGGGTGGGGCCGTGGACAACGGCGGGCGTCTGGACGCTAGATCGTTGGTTCATATACCCGATTGGCAGCGCGCAATCAGTTACACAGCAGATCGTCACCGACGCCGACAGGGCGGCGATCGGCGATGAAGCGGCACGATATTGGTTGAATAGCGTCGCTACAGGCACCGCTGGCGCCAGCGATCAAGTGATCATTCGACAGACTATGGAAGATGTCCGGCGGACATCTGGGAAGACTGTCACCATCTCGTTTTATGCAAAAGCTTCTGCTGGAACGCCAAAGCTAGGTCTCGCGCTATCGCAGAACTTCGGAACCGGAGGGTCGCCATCTCCTGTTCTCGCTGGGATCGGTGGTCAGAGCGTTACCCTATCCACTGCTTGGGCGCGTTACAGTGTGACAATCACTGTGCCGTCTGCCTCTGGAAAGATACTCGGTTCAACGGTTGGCACTGATTGTCTATCGCTGGACTTTTGCCAAAGTGCGGGTGTGACTTCTGGGGCCGCGCTGGGAACGCCCGGTGTGCAGAGCTACACGTTAGCGCT
>DASXLF010000678.1:0-2465 GCA_036496405.1 Steroidobacteraceae bacterium
GCACTCCGAAGCGCCTTTCCGCGGCGACACGCAAGGCGATCGAATCGCCTGACAACAAGCTCTTCTTCAGTGTCGCGAGCATCTGGGAGGTTGTTGTCAAGCGAGGATTGGATCGTCCGGACTTCCAGGTCGATGCCCACCTGCTGCGGCGCGGCCTGCTCGACAACGGCTACGCCGAACTGGCAATTACGGGGGAGCATGCGCTGGCCGTGGAGGGTTTGCCAGCGATCCACAAGGATCCGTTCGATCGACTGTTGGTCGCCCAAGCCACCACTGAAGGCATGACGCTCCTGACTGCCGACGCGAACGTCGCACTTTATCCAGGGCCTATCCGCAAGGTATGAGATAGGCGCCTAAACTTGGTGGACGTGAGCGGAATCCGAAAGGTCATGATGGCAACACGAGAACCAGCATTCGTTCGCTCCAGCATTGAACTTTCTCGGCGCACCGTTGCTGCTGCACTGGTCGCGTCGCCCGCGCTATGGCTGGGACCACGCGCGCAGCCGGCGGCGGCGCGCACCGCGACGCCTTCGCAGACGGAAGGGCCTTTCTATCCGGTCCGCTTGCCGAAGGACACTGACTACGATCTCCTGCGCAACGGCACGCTGAACTACCGTGACGGTGAACCGACTTGGGTGGACGGCATCGTGACGGACCTCGACGGAAAGCCACTGCGTGGCGCGCAGGTCGAGATCTGGCAATGCGATGAAAACGGGCACTACCACCACCCGGGCGACGGCGACCGCGCCGACGCCGCGTTCCAGGGTTTCGGTCGCGTCGCCGTCGGTGCGGACGGCAGCTACCGCTTCCACACGATCCGGCCCGTGGCGTACAGCGGCCGCACGCCGCACATTCACTTCAAGGTAAGGCTCGGCACGCGTGAACTGCTGACCACGCAGCTTTACGTGGCGGGCGAGCAGGGCAACGCGCGCGACTTCCTGTGGCGCAATCTCTCTCCGGCTGCGCGAGACGCTGTCACCGTGCCATTCGAGCGCGGCACGGATGGATTTCAAGCGCATTTCCCGATCGCGGTGAAGGCCTGAGTTCGGCGACACAATCGAGCCCCGCTTGTCAATTCCGGCGGGCCGAGAATTCCTCCTGCATGTCTTCCCCTCCACCACCCGCTTCTTCCGCCTCACCCACGTTTTCTCTCCGCAAGATAGCCGTCCCGGCTTTTGGACCTTCCTTGCTGTTCGGTTTGGGCGAAGGCGCGATCCTTCCCATCATTCCGCTCACGGCGCGCGACCTGGGGGCCTCGGTGTCAATGGCTGCGCTGGTGGTCGGGCTGATCAGCATCGGCTCGCTGATCAACAACATCCCGGCATCGCTCATCACCATGCGCTGGGGCGAGCGCTGGGCCATCGTTGTCGCTGGTATCTGGAGCGGCCTGGGCATGGCTTTGTGCCTATGGACTTCGCAGCTGAGCCTGTTCGCGACGGGCTGCCTCATGGTGGGCATGTCGCAGGCCGTCTACAACCTGGCGCGCCAGAGCTACATGTCAGAAGCCGTTCCTGTCGTGTATCGCGCGCGGGCGCTCTCGACGCTCGGTGGCGTGATGCGCATCGGCATGTTCGTCGGCCCCTTTCTTGCCGCAGCAGCAGTGCACGCCTTCGGCCTCTCGGCGGCCTACGTCATCGGGATCGTCGGGGTCCTGGGCGCGGCGGGAATCGGCGCGCGCATTCCCGACCTGGAAGTGCCGCCAGCGCCTGCCGGACAGAGCGCCCCGGCGTCCGTGACCCTCATCTCCACGCTGAAGGATTACCGCCGCGTGTTTCTCACCGTGGGCGTAGGGGTGGTGCTGGTCAGTGCGGTGCGGGCATCGCGGCAGGCCGTCATACCGCTGTGGGCTGAGCACCTGGCGCTGGCGCCTGCGGTGGCTTCCTTGATCTACGGCCTGGCCGGCGGCATCGACATGCTGGTGTTCTATCCGGCAGGCAAGGTGATGGATCACAAGGGCCGGCGCTGGGTCGCGGTGCCGTCGATGCTGATCATGGGCATGGCGATGCTGCTGATGCCGCTGAGTACCGGATTCGTCACACTGCTGATCGCCGCGCTGGCGATCGGCTTCGGCAACGGCATCGGCTCGGGGATGATCATGACGCTCGGCGCCGATCACTCGCCACGGCACGGGCGTGCGCATTTCCTGGGCGTGTGGCGCCTGATGTCGGATATCGGTTCTTCGAGCGGTCCGGCGCTGCTGTCGCTCCTGGCCGCCAGCCTGTCCCTGGCCCTGGGCATCGCTGTCACCGGGCTGATCGCATTGGTGGCGGCTGGGGCATTGGCCTATTGGATTCCGTCCCGTCGCGCGGGTGCGGGCGGCGCGGCGCACCGGGAGGCTGGGTGAGGACCGCTCGCGGCTGGTGGTCCTCGGTGCCGAGCGCGGTCGAGAGCCTGTCGGCCTTCAAGGGCCCTGCCGCGAGCGCAGTGACTATTCCGAAAGCGTGAAAACCGGATTGTGGCGACGC
>DASXLF010000679.1:0-4500 GCA_036496405.1 Steroidobacteraceae bacterium
GCGGCGCGCATCGGTCTGGGCGAGGCGCGCGGATTGGTTCTGCCGGCACGAGCGTAAGCGCCATGAGCGAACTGCGACTTCATACCTACTTCCGCAGCTCCGCCGCCTATCGGGTGCGCATCGCGCTCAATCTCAAGGGTCTGCCGTACACGGCGGTGCCCATCCATTTAGTGCGCGGCGGCGGCGAGCATCACGGCCAGGCATTTGAGCACTTGAATCCGGCGCGGCTGGTGCCGGTGCTGCAGGACGGTGCGGTCACGCTCACGCAGTCGCTGGCCATCATCGAGTATCTGGAACAGACCCATCCGGTGCCCGCGTTGTTGCCCGTGGATGCGGCAGCGCGCGCGCGTGTACGCTCGCTCGCTCTCACCATCGCCTGCGATATTCATCCGCTCAACAATCTGCGCGTCATGCGCTATCTCAAATCCGAGTTCGATCTCGACGATTCGCGCCGCGAGCAATGGTCGCGTCACTGGATCGCTGAAGGGTTCCAGGCGCTGGAGCGCATGCTTGCCCGCAGTGCATACACTGGCAGCTTTTGCCATGGCGACTCCCCCTCCATGGCCGATTGCTGCCTGGTGCCGCAGATCGCCAATGCCGAACGCGTGCAATGCCCGCTCGCACCATATCCCACCCTGATGCGCATAGAGGAGAACTGCCGGCGCCTGCCGGCGTTCATGCGCGCCGCTCCTGCAGCGCAGCCGGATGCCGAATAGTCCGCCAACACTGCACCTGCAGAATTACCTGCCGTATCGCCTGTCGGTGGCGGCCAACGCAGTATCGCGCCGGATTGCGCGCGCCTATGAGGATCGCTTCGGGCTGACGATCGCGCAGTGGCGGTTGCTGGCGGTGCTGGCCGATGAGGGACCGCTGACGCAGCAGTCGCTGTGCGGACGTACCATCATGGATAAGGTCACGGTCATGCGCGCAGCGCGTGAACTGGTGCGCCGGCGATTGCTGCGACGATTGCCCAATCCCGCCGATGGCCGCTCGCACCGCCTGGTGCTGAGCCGCAACGGCCGGCACATCTATCGTCAGATCGTGCCCCTGGCGCTGGAACACCAAGCCCGCCTTCTCGACGGTATCAGTTCCCGGGACCGGGACCGGTTGGAAGGCCTGTTACGCCAACTGGAACACACTGCCGCGCACAATTAACAGGCCGTACACCTTTATTAATTTCCTTTAATATTCCGCACATCCCGGGTTAACTGCCGGGACCGTATGGTGGTGGGATGCCTATGCGAGACACTGCCTACCGCCGGTGCGGTTGGGGGCTTTGCGCGCCGGTGATCCTGGTCCTTGCCGGCTGCAGTCTTGGTCCTGCTTATCGCCGCCCCGACGTGCCATTGCCGGCCGCATGGGCTACCGCTACCCCGGACGCGCAGGCGACGGCCCCGGAGAGCGACTGGTGGCGCGGCTTTGGCTCACCGGCACTCGACGGCTACATTGCGCAGGCGCAGAACGCCAACGACGACATCGCCGCAGCCATGGCGCGCGTGCGTCAAGCCGACGCCCAGGCGCGCATTGCTGGCGCCGCGTTGCTGCCGAATCTGACGCTGGGAGGTACGGCCACACGTGAACGCGCGCCATCGGATACCACCGGGCCGTTGCGGACCTTCAATGTCTACACGCCGGCACTGGCGGCCAGCTACGAGTTGGATTTCTGGGGCCGGAATCGCGACTTGCATCAGGCCGCACTCGCCAGTGCCAAGGCCAGCCGCTTCGATCGCGAAACCGTAGCGCTGACGGTCATGACCAGCGTGGCCATGAGTTACTTCGAGGTGCTTGAGTTTCACGATCGGCTGCAGGTCGCGCAGCAGAACTTCGAGAATGCCCAGACCATACTCAAGGGCCTGCAGTTTGAGGCCGACGTCGGCACAGTGACCGCGCTGGAAGTGGCCGAGCAAGCCACGACTGTAGCAACCTTCAACGCGGCGATTCCACCGCTGCAGCAACAGCTGCGTCAAAGCACCGACGCGCTGGCGATCCTGACCGGTCAGGCGCCGGAACTGCTCAATCCCGAGGATGGCAGTCTCGACGCGCTGAAATTGCCGGTAGTCGGTGCCGGGCTGCCTTCGCAGTTGCTGGCGCGCCGGCCGGATGTTGCCGAGGCCGAGGCGCAACTGATGGCCGCCAACGCCAACATTGCCGCGGCGCGCGCCGCATTTTTTCCCAGCTTCGATCTGACCGCCAGTGGCGGCTTCGAGAGCACCGCCCTCAGCACCTTGCTGTCACCGGCGACGCGCGTATTTGCCGTCTCCGCGAACGTCAGTCAGACCATCTTTGACCATGGCGCATTGAGCGGCCAATACCAGCTCAGCCGCGCGCGCTATGACGAGCTATTGTCGGACTATCACAAGACTGTGCTCACCGCCTTGGGTAACGTCGAAGATGCACTGGTGGCGGTGCAGCAGACTGCGGAACAGGAACTACGGCAGCAGGATGCCACGGACAGAGCGCGCCGCGCGTTCGATTTTGCACAGCTGCAATTTCAAGCTGGCACGACCGATGTGCTGACCATGCTGAATGTCGAAACCGCATTATTCACGGCGCGCGATGCCCTGGTGCAGGGAAAGTTTGCTCATATGCAGGCACTGCTGAATCTGTACCAGGCGCTGGGCGGTGGCTGGCACCAGGAGCAGCCAGGGTGAACCCAATGCGGCGACCGTGGCGAGGCCGATACCGCCTGATTCTGGGCGCCGGCGCGCTAATCGCGCTGGCCTTGGGCGTGGCCCGAATCACGCATGAGCCGGCGACGGCCGCCGCACCCCCGCCGCCAGCGGGCGTGGCGGTGGAAGTTGCCACCGCGGCCCGCGCGACCGTACCACTCTATATAGAGGGTCTCGGCAATGTGCAGGCCTTCTATACCGCCAACATCACCGCGCGAGTGGATGGCGAGCTGCAGAGCGTGGCCTTCACCGAGGGGCAGACGGTGAAGAAGGGCCAATTGCTGGCGCAGATTGATCCGCGCCCCAATCAGGCGGCGCTGGATCAGGCCATCGCCACCGAGAGTCGGGACCGGGCGCAGCTGGAGAGTGCCCAGCGTGCGCTGGCCCGCTCCGAAAAGCTGGCGCCGGAGAACCTCGCCAGCCAAGCTACTCTGGACATGCAGCGCGGCACGGTCCAGCAGCTGCAGGCGCAGGTCAAAGTGGATCGGGCGGTCATCGACAATGCCCGTACGCAGCTCGCCTACACCAGTATTGTCTCGCCGATCGCAGGCCGCACCGGCATTCGCAAGGTTGATCCCGGCAATAACGTGCACGCCAGCGATAGCACCGGCATCGTCGTGGTGACGCAAGTGCAGCCGATTTCGGTCGTGTTCACGTTGCCCGAGGATGAATTGTTGACCGTCAGCCAGGCGCTGGCGGCGGGCCAGGTGGCCGTCACGGCGCTGTCGCGTGACGACAAGACCCAGCTCGATACCGGCGCTCTGAGCCTGATCGACAACCAGATCGATCCGAATACCGCGACCATGCGTCTCAAGGCGATCTTTCCCAATCTGCACAACTCGCTCTGGCCCGGGCAATTCGTGAATGTCCGGGTGCTGGCCAGGGAGCAGAAAGACGTTTTGACCGTGCCTTCGGCCGCCATTCAGCATGGACCGGACGGATTGTTCACCTACGTGGTCAAGGCCGATTCGACCGTCGAGGTGCGACCCCTAAAGACGGGAGCCGACAGCGAAGGTGTGGTGATCGTCACGGACGGGTTGTCAGCAGGGGAGCGCGTCGTCATCACCAACCAGTATCGCCTGCAGCCCGGTTCGCACGTGCGCCTACTGGCCACCGAACAGCCGAAGATCGCGCAGCGCTCGGTTCCATGAGCATTTCAGAGCCGTTCGTCCGGCGGCCGATTGCTACATCGCTGCTCATGGGCGGCATTCTGCTGGTCGGCATCGTCGCCTGGCCGCTACTGGCGGTGGCGCCGTTGCCGCAGGTGGACTTTCCAACCATCGTCGTGACCACCAATCTGCCCGGGGCCAGTCCGGAAACCATGGCCACCTCGGTGGCCACGCCGCTGGAGTTCCAGTTCGCGGAAATTCCCGGACTGTCGCAGATGACATCCACCAGCGTGCTCGGCACCGCGCAGGTCACGCTGCAGTTCGATCTGGATCGCAACATCGATGGCGCGGCACTCGACGTGCAGTCGGCGATCAATGCCGCCGGTGGACAGCTGCCGAAGAACCTGCCATCGCCGCCTTCCTACAAAAAGGTCAATCCGGCTGATTCGCCCATCCTGATTTTGGCGGTCCACTCGGACGTGCTGCCGTTGACTCAGGTCGACGAATACGCCGAAGACGTCATCGCGCAACAGCTATCGCAGATTTCGGGCGTGGCGCAGGTCACCATCGGCGGGCAGCAAAAACCATCAGTGCGGATCCAGGTTGATCCGGTCAAGATCGCCTCGCTCGGCCTGCAGCTCGAAGATGTCGCCGCTGTCATCAACAACGCGACCGTCGATGCGCCCAAGGGCTCGATCAACGGCAACCTGCGCAATTTCGCC
>DASXLF010000680.1:0-1893 GCA_036496405.1 Steroidobacteraceae bacterium
ATCGTTCCGTTTGCCGGTGGAAAGAAACCCGATCAGCTCACACCCGCCGATCTGGACCGCATGCAGCAGGCCACCGAAAGCGCCCTCGCAGATCTCGCTCACCTGCAAGCGCTGTGCCGTGGGCTCGACCAACAGTACAAGTGAGCCACTACCTAATCGCCTCCGTCGCGCTCAACTCCTGCTCGAGCGCAATCAGATGATCCGCCTCCAGCCGATCCGCTCTGCGTAGCGCCGGGAAGAACACCGCCCACAGCCCCGTGATCGTCATGCTCGCCACGCCGCCGATCACCACCGCCCGCACCGCGCCCCACCAATGAGCCGTTAATCCACTCTCAAACTCGCCCAGCTCATTACTCGCACCCAGAAACAGCCAGTTCACGCTCGACACCCGCCCACGCATCTCATGCGGCGTCGCCAGTTGCAAGATGCTCGACCGTACCACCACGCTGATCATGTCCGACGCGCCCACCACCAGCAGCGCCGCGCAGCTCAGCCAGATATTCCGGCTCAGCCCGAACACCACCGTCGCCGCACCAAAGATCGCCACGCACATCAGCATCTTCCTGCCTGCACCGCGCTTCATCGGGCGCGTCAGCAGCGTCATCGACACCATCAGCGCACCGAGGCTCGGCATCGCCCTTAACAAGCCCAGCCCATGCGGCCCCGCGTGCAGGATAGTGTCCGCAAAGATCGGCAGCAGGCTCACCGCGCCGCCCAGCAGCACCGCAAACAAATCCAGTGAGATTGACCCCAGCAGCAGCCGCGTGTGCATCACATAGTGCAGCCCCGCCACCATCGTGCTGAACGTAAACCCTTTCCTTTCCGCAGCGCCGCGCGGACGAATCATCGCAATCGAAATCAGGTACAGCGCAATGCAGCCAAGCGTGAACACGTACACCACCGGCGCTCCCGTCCACCTCGCCCATCGCGTCCCCGCCAGCGAGATCGTGAACAGGATGCCGCCAAACATCGGCCCGCTCGCCGTCGCAATCTGGAAGATTGCCGAGCCCCACGTCACCGCATTCACGAAGTGTTCCTTCGGCACCAGCGCCGGCACCAGCGCCGCCGCCGCCGGCCCGCTGAAGCACCTGCCCAATCCAATCAACCCCAGCGCGCCATAGATCCACGCCACGTTCGTCACGCCGCGCATCGTCATCTCCAGCAGCCACAGCGTCGCGCCAAACTGCAGCACATAGCACGCCAGCAGCACCGTCCGCCGATCGTAAAGGTCCGCCACATGCCCCGCCGGCAGCGTAAAGAACAGCCCCGGCAGAAACAGCGCCAGCCCCGTATATCCCAGCGCCAGCGCCGAGTGCGTCATTTGGTAGATCTGCCACGCCACACCAACGGCCTGGGCCTCAGCCCCCAGGATTCCCACCAGCCGCGCGGCCGAATAAAAGCGGAAGTCGCGATGCTGCCACGCCGCCGCGGCGGCGGTCCGTCGTTCCTCACTCTCGCTCATCTACACCTATGCTGACACACCGCGCCTCACCCGCGTGTCATCCATCCGTCAATCAAGCGCGAGTACATGAAATCCCGTCGCATCCGACACCGCGAGCTTCACCGGCCGCACCGGCCCCGTCGGTGGCACCGTCACCAGCGCCCACAACTCCTGCCCTTTCTGCAACGGAAACGGTGACTTCGCATGCTCGGGGATAAAGAAGTCGCTCCAGCCGCTCAAGCGCGCATACTCACACGGCATCCCGCGATCCAACGTAAGCTGTTGCGTCGGTCCAGGCCGCGAGTCCTCCACTTGGACCGCAGCCAGGTCACCTGTGATTCCCTCTGCTGGCACTACGCGCCACTCCAGCGCTTCGACGCTGGTATATCGCTGTTCCACGTGCCCTGTTACATGAATCCTGCGTGGTTCCGCCGGCAGACCGCAGGCGTCCG
>DASXLF010000681.1:0-2481 GCA_036496405.1 Steroidobacteraceae bacterium
TCAGCCGCTCGAACGGCACTGCGCAGATCACCGTCACGCTCAGGCCCGGCACGGATCTCGACGTCGCGCGCACCCAGTTGCAGGACCGCCTGAGCCGTGTCGAACCCCGCCTGCCGCTGGAAGTGCGGCAGATGGGCGTGACGGTCACGAAGTCATCGTCGGGCTTCCTGATGCTGGTGGCGCTGCAGTCGAGCGACCCCACGACGAATGCCCTGGAGATGGGCAACTTCGCGTCCAACAACATCGTGAACGAACTGCGCCGCATCCCGGGCGTGGGCGACGTGCAGCTCTTCGGCTCGTCCTATGCGATGCGCATCTGGCTGGACCGCGACAAGCTCGCCGGCTTCGGCCTCTCGGCCAGCGAAGTGCTGACGGCCGTGCAGGAGCAGAACAGCCAGACCGCCGGTGGCGGACTGGGCGATCAGCCCGTCACTGACACCGCCGAATTCAACGCCCGGATCATCCTGCAAGGGCGCTTCTCCACACCGGAGCAATTCCGCCAGATCATCGTGCGCGCAAACCCGGACGGTTCGACAGTACGTCTTGGCGATCTTGCGCGGGTGGAGTTGGGCAATGACAGCTACGGCTTCCGCTTCGCGGTCAACGGCAAGCAGTCCGCCGGCATGGCCATCCAATTGGCGAGCGGCGCGAATGCGCTCGCCGTCGCCAGCGCCGTGCGTGCGCGCCTGACGGAGTTGCAGCGGACCTTTCCGCCCGGCATGCAGTGGATCGTGCCCTTCGACACGACGCCGTTCATCACCACCTCCGTGCAGGGCGTGGTGCGCACGATGGTCGAGGCCTTGCTGCTGGTCACGGTGGTGGTCTTTCTCTTCCTGCAGAACTGGCGCGCGACGCTGATCCCGACGCTGATCGTGCCCATCGCGCTGGTGGGGACCTGCCTCGGGCTTTTGCTGTTCGGCATCACCATCAACCTGCTGTCGCTGTTCGCGATGGTCGTGGCAATCGGCATCCTGAACGACGATGCGATCGTGGTCGTCGAGAACGTCGAGCGCGTCATGCGCGAGGAAAGCCTCAATCCACGGCAGGCCACCGTCAAGGCGATCGGCCAGATCTCCGGCGCGGTGATCGCCAGCACGCTCGTGTTGATGGCGGTGTTCGTCCCGATGG
Source organism: Steroidobacteraceae bacterium (assembly GCA_036496405.1). Classification (GTDB taxonomy): domain Bacteria; phylum Pseudomonadota; class Gammaproteobacteria; order Steroidobacterales; family Steroidobacteraceae; genus FEN-1191. The sequence continues at coordinate 1,129 of DASXLF010000681.1, forward strand.
CGTTCTTCCCAGGATCGACGGGCGGCATCTACCGGCAGTTCTCGGTGACCTTGACGGTGTCGATCTTCCTCTCGACGCTGCTCGCGCTCACGCTGGGCGCGGCCTTGTGCGCCACGATGCTCAAGAACGATGCGACCACAGGCGAAGGAGGCAAACCCGCACCGCGTGGCGCCGCCGCCCGCGGTCTGCACTGGGTCTTCACCCGTTTCAACAGCGGGCTGGACAAGACCACTGCGAAGTACACGCGCGGCGGCGGCGCGATGCTGAGTCGGCCAGTCCGCTGGCTGCTCGTGTTTGTCGTGGCCTGCGTCGCCACCGCCTATTTCTTCATGCGGCTGCCGGGCGGGTTCCTGCCGACCGAAGACCAGGGTCACATCTTCGTCTCGTACACCGGCGCGCCCGGCTCCACGATGGAGCGCACGCAGCAAGCGGTGGATCAGGCCGAGGCTTTCCTGTGGCAGCAACCGCAGGTGCGGAACATTGCGTCGGTGTCCGGCTTCAGCTTTTTCGGTCAGGGGCAGTCGGCCGCCCTCTCCTTCGTCGATCTCAAGCCGTGGTCGGAACGCCCGGGTGCCGAGAATTCCGCAGAGGCCCTTGTCCGGCGCGCCAACGGGGCCTTCGCGCACATCCCGCAGGCGCTCATCTTTGCGCTCAGTCCGCCGGCGATCCAATCCCTCGGCAACGCCACAGGCTTCACGATGAAGGTGCTCGACCGAAGCGGCGTGGGCGGCGAGGCGTTGCAGCGGGCCAGCCGGCAGATCATGGCCGAAGCCGCCCGCAGCCCCATCCTCGCCGGCGTGCGCCCGGACGGATTGCCGGATGCGCCGCAGCTCTATGTCGAGATCGACCGCATCAAGGCACGTGCGCTGGGGCTGCAGATCGGCCAGGTCAACCAGATGCTGTCGCTGACCTTCGGCTCCAGCTATGCGAACGACTTCGTCTACGAAGGCAACGTGCTGCGCGTCTTCCTGCAGGCCGACGCAGCGCAGCGCATGCGGCCGGAGGACGTCGGCGCGCTCAGGCTGCGCAACAACCTGGGTGACATGGTTCCGTTTTCAGCGTTCACGCGCGTGCGCTGGATGTCCGGTCCTCAACAACTCGAGCGCTATAACGGCTTTCCATCAGCCACCCTCTCTGGACAGGCCGCGCCGGGCCATTCGAGCGGCGCGGCACTCGCCGAGATGGAACGCATCGCCGGGCAGGTGCTGACCGGCAGCATGGCCTACGAGTGGACCGGCACGGCCTTCGAGGAAAAGCAGGCTGCGGGCCAGATCGGCATGCTGCTTGGCCTTTCATTGGTCATCGTGTTCCTGCTGCTGGCCGCGCTTTACGAGAGCTGGGCCATTCCGGTGG
>DASXLF010000682.1:0-7372 GCA_036496405.1 Steroidobacteraceae bacterium
GCGCATATTTCATGGCAGTTGTCGCCGTCGCCACCGGAAGAGCTGAACACACTCGCCAGGTCGGCAGCCTCGTGCCCGGCATGAGTCACGGCTTCGGCGCCGGTGGCCAGCACCAAGCTGATGATGCGGCCGGCCCGCCGCCGCTCTGCGGGCGGCAGGATTTCGGGCACCGGCAGGACAGTGCGCGCAGCCGTGTAAGGGCTGACGCCGGAGAGCACTGCCGCGCACGTCGGCCAGTCGGGCAGACCCGGACCGAGCAAGCCGATGCCTTCGATGCAGGCGGACAGCGAGCCCATTCAGGCCGCGCGTCCGAACAGCAGGGCGCAGTTGACGCCGCCGAAGCCGAACGAATTGCTGAGCACGACGGCGACGGGTGCATGGACGTTCTGCGTCAGATAATTGATTTTGAGTTCCGGATCGCGCTGGTCACGGTTGAGGCCCGCCGGCAGCAGCCCGTGGCGCAGCGCCAGCGCACACACCACGGCCTCGAGCGCACCGGCCGCCCCGAGCGTGTGACCCGTGGCCGCCTTGGTGGAACTGCAGGGCGTGTTCTGACCGAACAATGTACTCACGGCTTGCGATTCCGCGCTGTCATTGCTGGGCGTGCCGGTGCCGTGCAGGTTGATGTACTGCACTTCGCGGGCCGCAAGTTCGGCGGCGTCGAGCGCGCGCTCCATGGCCTTGCGCGCACCCAGGCCTTGCGGCTGCGGACTGGACATGTGGTGGGCATCGCTGGATTCGCCGGCGCCGAGCAGCAGCAGATCGGCGCTGCTGCTGTGCTCATGCGCTCGCTCCATCAGCGCGAAGGCCGCGGCCTCGCCGATCGACAGACCATTGCGATGCAGATCGAACGGCCGGCACGCCGTGCGCGCCATGAGCTGCAGGGAATGAAATCCATACAATGTCGTCAGGCACAGCGAATCGACACCGCCGACCACCGCGGCATCGATCAGACCGGCGGCGATCATGCGTTGCGCGGCGGCGAACGCCTTGGCGCTGGATGAGCAGGCCGTGCACAGTGCCAGTGCCGGACCTTCCAGTTCGAGCACGCGACGAATGTAATCACTGACTGAAAAAGAGTTCTGGCGGTGCTGGTAGTCGAAATCCGCCGGCAGGGCGCCCGTGTCCGGGTCGCGGCTGCGATAGGCGATTTCGGTTTCCAGGATGCCGGCGGTACTGGTGCCGATGAACACTCCGACCCGTTGCCGGCCCCAGCGCGCGGCCGCGGCGCCTACGGCCTCGCCGAACCCGTCCTGTTCGAGTCCCATCTGCGCCAGGCGATTGTTGCGGCAGTCAAAGGCATGCAAGGCTGGCGGCAGCGCTACCGCATCGAGTCCGGCGACTTCACCGATCTGGGTGTCGAGCGTAACGGTTTCGAAGTCACACGGCTTGAGGCCGCTGCGCGCCGCCTCGAGCGCGGTAAGCGTCGCGCCGAGGCCGCGGCCGAGGCAGCTGGTGGCCGTGAAATGCGTCAACCGCAACGGCGTCATCGCGCGCGCGCGATCAGCAGTACATTGGCGAATAGTGTTCCATCACTCATCGGCACTGCCTCACTTTCGAACCCGCACTCGCGCAGCAGAATGCGCCATTGCGCGACGCTGCGGCAGTGGGCGGTTACCAAACCGTGACCGCGGGCCAGCATCACTGCCTTATCGACGCACTGCCCATAGCGGAAGCGCACGCCACTGCCGGCGTTGCCGACGCGCAGCAGCAGCAGCCCGTCGCCGGGCAATGCGGCACGGACTCTCTGCAGCACCGCGCGCTGCGACAACGCCGCCACGTAGTGCAGAACGTCCAGCATCACCACCGCGTCGGCTGATCCAAAGTCGACGCTGCGGATGTCGGCCTGCACTACTTCCGCGCAGCGTCCGAGCGCGCGCCGCGCGCGTTCGACTTCCCGCGGCATCAGCTCGATGCCGCGAACCGACAGCCCGATGGGGGCTGGCGGCCAATGCCGCGGCCAGCCCTCGCGCGCGTGGCAACGCTCGGCCGCCTGGAGCCACGCGGCCAGCAGGCACTGGCCGGAACCCAGATCGAGTATACGCCGTCGTCCCAGCAGTAAGCCGCGCTCGAGAATGGCGCGATAGGCCGGGTCGCCGCTGAGCTTGCCGCGGGCAAAATAGTAGGCGAAGCGGCTGACCGCGCGATAGGGCGCGCTGGCCGCATCGAGCAGCATGGCGGGTAACGGCAGTTCGTGTGATGGGCTGCGCACGGATCTCAAGCCAGTGCCTCGCGTAACGTGACCGTGCGCAATCCGCGCTGTGCAATCGCCGCCAGCAGCGGCGGCAGCACTTCGAGCACCACCGCCGTGCCCGCGCTGGTGCGCGCGGCATGGCCGTCATGCAGCAGCAGAATATCTCCCGCGCACAGCTGCCGAATCAGACGCGCCAGCACCGCCGGCGCATCGGCATTGATGGTATCGAAGCCGCGGCGGGTCCAACTCGCGAGCTGCAACCCCAGACGCTGTAATACCGGATCCAGCAGCGGGCTGCGCAAGCCGGCCGGCGCGCGGAAGAATCGCGGCGCCACGCCGGCGACATACTCGATGCGTTGCTGCGCGCGCGCTATCTCTGTCTGCAAGGCCCGAAGGCCGAGCAGCGAGAAATAGAGGGCATGGCGGTCACTGTGGTTTTCTATGGTGTGGCCCTGCGACAGGCACTCACGCGCGAGCTGCGGGAACTGCTCGACGCGCCTGCCTATGCAGAAGAACGTCGCGTGCGCGCCATGCGCGGCCAGAATGGCCAGCACCTGCGGCGTGATTTCAGGATCCGGTCCGTCATCGATGGTGATGGCCACTTCCCCGCGTGCCGCCGAACGGGCGGGCAGGCGTGTCCAGTTCGAGCCCAGAGCGCGGCTGCGCGGCCACAACCCCAGAGCCACGAGCAGCAGGTGATCGGCGATCACGGCGGTGAGTGTCCAAGGCCACCACTGCAGCCGCAGCAGGGTGATCACGGCCGCCAGCGCGTGCCACAGCAGTGACAGTCGCAGCAATGGCGTGAGCTGCCAGTGGCGTAAGAGATGCCAGGATGTGGAGATGTTACTGCTCATGGCTGCAAGTGATGATCCAGGAAATTGTCCCAGAGTTGCCGCCATACTGGCCACTCGTGCCCGCCATCGATCTGCAGCGAACAGGCTGCAGGTAGCGCGCGGGCCAGCAGCCGCTGCGTGTCCGCGAAGCGGTCACTATTGCCAAGACCGAGGAATATGCTTGGCGGTGGCGGGTGCAACCCCCGTATGTAACACCAGATCTGCCGCTCGTCGTCATCGTCGGCCGGCGCTCCGGGTTGCCAGGACTGAAGTGAGCTGCAGCGCGCGATCTCGGCGGCGACGATCCGGCTGCCCAGGTAGGGAGCCAGCAGGCACAGACCGTCGATTTCTCCATGGTGTCCGGCGGCAAAACGCAATGCCATGAAGGCGCCCAACGAGATGCCACCTAGCCACAGTGTCTGACCGCGCTCTCGGGCCGGCGCTACGACCTCTTCGTGCAGACGTACGAGCCAGCTGCGATCGGTCAGATATTCGAGCTGCGGCGCGGCGAGCACCAGATCCCATGGCAGGTGCCGCTCACGCACCGCGGCGTCGAAACCGGCGCGTGCAAAGTCGGCGAGTTGCTGCTGCGCGCCCGGCAGCAACACGATGCAGCCCGCGCGCGCGATGCCGGGGCCTGCCGGGAAGCGCTGCGTCTGCATGGCTTCAGTGCGCCGCCTGGGCCGAGGCGGCAAACAATGCCTTTGGGGCCAGCAACGCCGCAAACCACAGGGCCAGCAAGGCACCCGGCGCCACCGTGGTGCCCAGGTCGCTGAGTACCGGCACCCGCGAGAATGCCAGCACGCCAAAGCCGATCACGGTACTGGCGTTAGCGATCAGCAGCGAAGCCAGTGTCAGCGGCAGTTGCGCGTGGGCGTGCTCAGCGGCGCCGCGGTCGAAGAACAGGGCATAGTTCGAGCCTACGGCGACGATCAGCAACAGGCCGATGAGGTGCAGGATGGTCAGCTGCGTGCCACTGGCAATCAGCGCCGCGCTCACGGCCAGCACGGCCAGCGCCAACGGAGTAATGACACGCGCGACCCGCACGGCGCTGCGCAGCACCAGGCTGAGCAGCAGCAGGATCGAGCACAGACCGGCCAGCGACAGCTCTACGGCCTGGCGCAGATAGCTGCCGTAGAGAGCGTCGGTCTCCTGCTTCATGTTCAACGCCAGCACCGTGGTGGGCGGATAGTCCGCGAGCGCGGCGCGCACCCGGGCGATATCGATATCGCCGCCGGCGGTGCCGGGAGCACGCGCGCGCAGCGGCAGCAGCCCGTACCATTGCCCATCGTGATGCCAGAGCAGAGCATCGAGTGCCAGTGCCAGCGATGTGTGCTCCAGGTCGCTGCGCTCAAGCGCGGTTGCATGGCGCGCCGCATCGACTTGCCGGACGAACTCATCCAGCGCCTGCGGGCGCAGCGGCAGCGTCGTGAGAGCCGCAGCCACGCGCTTTTGCAACGTAACGCTATCGGGGAGGCTTGCCATGCGCGACGCCTGCACGGCGCGGCTGGGCAGGTAGCGCGCCGGACTGTCGTAGCCGCCGATCACTCCCTGGGGCTTGAGTTCATCCAGGCGGGTTGCCACGCTTTCTGCGCGCCGCAGGACCGATTCCTGGTCCGCACCGGTGACTACCACCAGATTGCTGATGTCGGGGGCGCCCAGCTCGCTGCGCAGTTGGCCGTCCAGTGCCTGGGCCGAAGCCGCTACCGGGCTCAATGCGGCCAGATCGCGGTTCCAGATTCCGCTGCGATGCCACAGCAGCACCAAAGCACAGGCCAATGCCAGCGCCGCCAGCCCGATTGCCGAGCCACGCGCGTGCGCGAGCATGCGCGCGACACTGGCGCCCAATGGCTGCAGATCGGGCATGCGCAGGTGCGTCGGCAGCAACTGCGGCAACACCAGTCGTGTCACGGCCGCAGCGACCAGCAGACCGGTGATGGAATACAGACCCAGCTGCGCCAGGCCCGGAAAGCTCGACGGCAGCAGCGAGGCGAAGCCGCACACCGACGTGAGTGCTCCCAGGCCGATGGTCGGCCACAAGCGGCCCGGCGCCTGCAGGCGTCCAGCGCCCCCTTCACCCCGGCGCGACTGCACGAATAAATAGATCGAGTAATCCACCGACTCGCCGATCAGCGTGATGCCGAACCCCAGGGTGATACCGTGCACCACGCCGGCACCCACCGCCACGGCGGCGACACCCGCCAGCGCGCCGGAGACTACGGGCAGCAATCCGAGCAGCAGGGTCGTGACCGAGCGATATACCAGCAGCAGCAAGGTCACGATCAGCGCGCTGCTCACTATGGACAGCCGCATTACTTCATGTTCGATGTTCGCGCGCGCATCGACCGCAAACACCGCCGGCCCGCTCAGCAGTAGCCGCAGTGGTCCGGGTTTTCCAAAGGCGGTTCGGATCAGACCCAGTGCCTCGGCCTGGCCGTCGGTATCGGATCCCGAAGCGCGTGTCTCGGCGAGCAGCAGCGCGCGCTGGCCATCCGGGGAACTCCATACGCCGTGCTCGCTATGAGGAGCGCCGGCCTCGGCCAGTTGGTCGATCACCTGCACGGTCTCACCGGTGGGGTCGCTGCGAAGCAGCGACTTCGCCAACATCCCGGCGGGCGAACTGATCAGATCGAGACTGGACTCGATGGCCGCACGCAGCCCGTCGATGCTGAAGCGCTGCGCAGTCACGGCGCTGCTGAGCTGATAGCGGTGATCGAACAGGAACTTGCGGTCGCGTTGCTCGATGGCGGCTTCGCCGTTGTTGACCGCCAGGAACGCCTGCTGTGAACTCAGACGAGCGGTGAGCGCGCCCGAGGCGCTCGCCCGCTGGGCCGCGTCGCCGCCCTCGATGCCAATCAGAATCAGCCGCGCGGCCAGCCCATTTTGCAGCTGATCGACCAGCAGACGCTGCGCCGGCGTGGGCGCGCGCGGCAAAAATGCCGACAGATCGGCGCTGAAGCGTGCCCGGGCGACGATCAGCGCCGCGAGCCCCATGCCGAGCAGCCACAGTCCCAATGCCAACGCGCGCGAGCCGGTCATCCGCGCGGCGTAATGCGCATCAGCGAGCGGTCGCCATCGCTCTGCTGGACCTCCACTTGCAGGATCGCATCGCGTTCGCCCGAGAGACGAATGCGTTGCACGATCGCGGCCAGTGCCGGATCACGCGGCTGCAGCAGCAGTTGCCAGTGATCAAGGTCGCCTTCGAATCCGACTTCAAAGCGCTGCTCGAGGGCGGCGCGATCACCCGCGAGGGTTGCGCGCACGCTGTCGATCAGCGGCGCGAACTGCGGGTAGTCCTGCAGGCGCACAGTTCGCAGCCGTGTCCCGATCTGCATGGTCAGCGTGCCGTGGTCGAGCACCACACTTTGCGCACGCGGCTTGAGTGTGCGCTGCTCGAGGTGATCCGGCGCGTCATAGCTCAGTACTCCGGATGATTGCGCCGGACGCTTGAGCAGCGACAGATACTGCGTTTCCTCAAAATCCGCCACGCCATGCTGGCGCTGCGCCAACAACGTCATCAGGCTATTGAACGCACCACTGTCGATGGCGGCCTGTGCGCCGGCGAGCGCCGGCGCCATAATTGCCAGCAGTATCCAGCGATACCGCTGTGAGTTCACGGGCCGGCCCAGAAGTTAAAAAAATTGAACCAGTTGTAGGGATCATTGCGGCAATGCTGCTCAAGCAGGCTGGCGTAGCGCCGGACCGCAGCATCGATCTGTGCTGGCCGACCGGCTCTGGCAGTGCCGGTGAAGTCGGCCAGGGGTTCGAACACCACGTGATAGCGGTTGCCGCCCCGGTACAGGCCCACCATGAACAGTACGCGCCGCTGCAGCAGCGCTGCGGCTCGCATCGGTCCGAGCGGCAGGCGTGCGTCGGCACCCAGGAAACTGACCGGCAACGAGGCTTCGTCCCCGAGTGTTCGATCGGCCAATACGCCCACCAGCGTGCCGCCATCGAGACGATCGCGAATCCTGAGCATGGCATCGACCTGTCCGAGCGCGATGATCTCGGGTGGATCGATCGGCTTGGCAGCGGCCATCACGGCGTTGAGCTTGTGCGCGTTGTCCTCGTACATGGCCATGGCAACCCTGAGTCCCGGCTGGCGGTCGCCGACGAACCGCAGCACCTCGAAGCTGCCCATGTGAGCGCCGAACAGAAATGCGCCGCCCGCGGAGCCGGCCACGGCGCGAATCAGCGCTTCACCCTGCAGCGACACGTCGAATAGCTCATGGCGACCGGCCAGCATGTACAGGCGGTCCTGTATGGTCGTGGCGAAGTTCATGATCAGCCGGTAGCGGTCGGCCGCCCTGGCCTCGCGGCCCAGTGCGCGGCGCAGATAGTCGCG
>DASXLF010000683.1:0-4215 GCA_036496405.1 Steroidobacteraceae bacterium
CGCCCAACGAACGTAGCAGCGCCTTTTCCAGGCAGGCACGGCGTGCGCGCTCGAGCTGGCGGCGTCGCAGCTCGCTGTGAGCCTGTAGCATGTCGAACAGTGTTCCGAGACTGACCAGTTCGGGCAGGCCGTTCCACGGCGCCGCGGCCTCGGCGCCGGCGCCCAAATGAATAATTCGTCCGCCACCGCCCTGCCGCTCGCGCCAGGCAGCGACCCGGGCGGCATCGGCCAGCGGCTCGGGTGGAACGCAGATCACCACCTGGCGGGCCGTGCGCCAGGCGGCAAATTCCGCCTCGGAGCCTTCGTCGATGACCCGGATCGGGCGCGCCGGATTGCGTTTGGCCAGTTCGCGCGATAGTTCGCTGGCACGCTCGGCAGTGCGGTTCCAGAGCCATAGCTCGGAGCCCTCGAGCCAGGGAGCCACGGACTGCGCCAATTGCCCAGCGCCCACGAGCAGCGTCGGCCCGGCGCAGGCCTCATCACCGAGTAGTCGCCTGACCTGCGAGCCGTAGGATGCGCTGCCGATACTGCCCAGGTGCTGGGCGCGAATTTCCTTGGCATCCTGGAACAACTGCTGGATTCGCGGTGACAGCAACCTGGCCAGCGGGGAGCCGCGCTCGGAAAAGTGGCGCCAGGCCTGTTTGATCTGGCCGAAGATCTCTGCTTCGGCGACCAGTTTGCTTTCCAGTCCGCAACAAACACGCAGCAGAAAAGCATAGGCCGCAGTGCCGTTAAAATGTTCCAGCGCGCCGTCGGCCGGAAAGTTGCCGCGCGCCGCTTCCACAGCCTCCTCGCCGCACAGCACCGCCACGCGTCGCTGACAGGTATCGATCAGGAACACATCCTGAGCGCATGGCGCGTTAGCTGCGGGGGTCGGTGTCCGGTGCGCCCCACGCCACTGCAATACGTTCAAAAGGCGCAATTCCATGGTCCGGCAGGCTAGCGTGCCGGCTGATTGGTGTGTCATGGGCGTGTCATGGCCAGGGTCACGATTGGCGGGCGCAAATCGCAGTTTTGCCCTCGCCAGCGCCAATGTTCAGCGGGCCGCAATATGCCATCATCGTCGGCCTATGCAGGATCCGGCGCTTGACGATCGCGGCGGCCATGTCGCGCTGCAATATCTGAATTCGGTACTCACGGCCGATGAAAAGCTCGAAGCCTGGGCCATCCAGCGGCGCGTCTTCGCGCTCACTCACCGGCGCGTGGCCCTCGGCGCCACTACCGGTCGCTTTCTGGCCGTGACGCGGCCCTTGCTGGGTGGTTTCGACCTCACTGACGTGCGCTGGCAGGACCTGAAGGAGCTGCACCTGCGGGTCGGAGTGCTTGGTGCCGTGCTGACGCTGACGGCATTCACCGCTCCCGACCTGGCGTCGGCCTCGGGACCGACACGCACCCTGATGTACGACGGACTGGATAAGGAGTCGGCGCAGGCGCTGTATCGCATCTGCCAGGCCCACGATCAGGCCTGGCGAGAAAAGCGGCGGGGCGCGATCTGGAGGAACTGCGCGCCCGTTCGGGCGGCATCCAGCTCAATCCGCCCACCGCCGCGGGCGGCGATGGCGATGCCGCCACCCGTCTGCGCAGCGCCAAGTCCATGCTGGAGGCGGGTCTGATCACCGATGCCGAGTACGAGTCCCTCAAGGCCAGAATCATCAGCAACGTCTAGCGAGTCGCCGCCAGTTAGTGAGTCGCGGGCTTTTCCACCTTCTTGTAGCCAACCGGAACTTCAAACAGCGCGCCGGGGATGGCATCGGTGCGCAGCGCCACGGTTTCGGTGCTCATCTGAAACAGCTGCACCATTCCCGGCGCTGCGGCCTCGGCCGGCGGCGGGGCTTCCTGTTTCTTGTGCAGCTTATTGAACAGCCCCACGGCCACGCTGCTCATGGCGCTGCTGGGTGAGGTGGGCACGCTGGTTGCACTGCTGTTATCGCCGCTGCCGTTGCTGCCGCTGCTGCTGCCACTGCTGTCGTCCTTGCATTGCGGCCCACCGAACTGCATGGCGAATATGGTCTTGACCGGATAGCCCTTCAGACTGCCTGCCTGCTTGAGTGCCTCGCCCCAGCCCTGCTTGTAGCGGTCGAATACCGCCTGCCCGCTGGTCTGCATGTTCTCGGCCGCCGCGCCGCTCAAGTTCATTTTCTGGGCATATTTGTGCCAGAACTCGCGCGTCTCGAGCGTACCCGGTATATCCGAGGCCAACCATTGATCCAGCACGAACACGAAGTCGCAGCTGGTGCCCTTGGTCTTATCGGTGCAGGTCTGCGTGACAGTGATGGTGGCGCGACTGGCATCGGCGCCGGCAAAGCTCGCGTGCTCACCGCTCTGTTTGAGTTCGGTTCTGGCCGGTGACCACTCGCACTTACTGTCATCCACTGGTGCGCCCGACGGCGCCTGCTGTTGCGCCTCCGCCTTACTGCTCTGGGCATTCTGCAAAGCCCTGGCGGTGGCGTCGCGCATCTCCTGGAAGGTGGTCTCGGTGTATTGCTTGTTGGCGTTATCGATCTCGTCCACGCGTTCGGCGTCCAGACGGATGATGCTCACGGTATTGGTGCTGGACCCCCTGGCAAGTGCGCGCAGCAACTTGGAAGTGAACTGGCTCTGGCGCTCGGTGCGGGCGCGATCGCCGGAAATAGCGGTGCTGGTTTTACCCTCCATGGCGCCGAATTTGGACGGGCCGAAACCGTCAACCGTGATCTGCTGTTCGACCGTGATATCGGCGCGCGCCAGACCGGCCAGACCAATGAACGCCGTGGCGAGCACCCATATCCCGGCAGTGCTACGTATTGGCATTGCTCTTCCCCCTGGATTCGTTTTGATTTGGATTGAGGAAGCGTACCGCATTCGCCGCGCTGGCTGCGAGTCCGGCGCCGTTTCCCTTGACGAGCCGGTGGGCGTACCCTATGGCAAGGTTGCTCACTCCCATGATCCGGAGGCCGCCGTCATGTCACATAAGCACAGTTTTATCGCCGCTCTCGCGCTCACTACCCTGGCCTTCGGCAGCGCCGCATCCATGGCCGACGCCCCTGAGGCCACGACCTGGCAGCATCACCACGCCACCTTCACCTACTACGGCATCACCACCCTGTATTCCTGCGACGGTTTGGAAGGCAAGGTCGGCCAGATCCTGCTGTTCCTCGGCGCGAGGGATCCTCGCGTGCAGGCCGACGGCTGCCCGCGCGGCGGCAACTCGCCCTCGCGCATTGCTACCGTCAGCGTGGATTTCGATACGCTGGTGGCCGCCGCCAGCGCGCCGGCGTCAGATGTGGTGCAGGCGCAGTGGACTCCCTTCAAGCTCGAGGCTCAGAGACCTTATTTCATGGGCCAGGGTGACTGTGAGTTGATGCGCGCCATGCAGCCCATGCTGACCAAGAGCTTCAGCCTGCGCAGCCTGGACTACAGTGTCGGTTGCACTCCGCATCAGTTGTCGATCGCGGACTTTCGTGTACAGGGTGAAGTGCTGAAAACCTCCAAGCTGAGGTGACGCGCCTCGTTCTGGTCCGACACGGCCACGTCCTAGGTATCGAGCCGGCGCGCTTTCGCGGCGGCCTGAACCTGGAGCTGACGGAACGCGGGCTGCGCGAAGCGCAGCTCACGGCAGACTGCATTGCCCGGCGCTGGCAGCCGGCCGTGGTGTATACCAGTCCGCGGCAACGCTGCACCGTCACGGCGCGGCTGATCGCGCAGGCTTGTGCGGTCTCTTATCAGGAAATGGAGGGTCTGCGCGATCTCGACTACGGCCTGTGGCAGAACAAGACCCATGATGAAGTGCGCACGGCTTACCCGACCCAATACGGCCAGTGGCGCAATGCGCCCCACATGCTCAAGTTTCCCGATGGCGATTCCCTGCAACAGCTCAGTGCCCGGGTCGTGGAGACATTGCGCCTGATCCTCGACGCTCATCCGGATGCGACCGTGGTGGTGGTCGCTCACGACAGCAGCAATCGCGTACTGCTATTGCACGCACTGGGCCTGTCACTAGCCAGCTATTGGCGCATCAACCAGGATCCATGCGGCGTGAGCGAAATTCACGCCGATGTCGAGGGTCTGTCGGTGCGCTGCATGAACGACACCGCGCATCTGCCTGGTTATTCATGACTGCCGTCGACGGTGGCGCTGAGCTTGCGGTCATCGTTCCCACTTTCCAGGAACTCGGCAATGTAATCCAACTCGTCGAGCGCCTGCGGCATTCACTCGCCGCGCTTTCATGGGAAGTCA
>DASXLF010000684.1:0-2342 GCA_036496405.1 Steroidobacteraceae bacterium
AGTAAGAGCGGCCCGGATCACCCAGCAGAACCCTGGTGCCGGTGTGCGCCCGCTCTCCAAGCCAGCTTAGCAGCCGCTCGGCCAGCGGGCGCTCGTAACACATGTCGCCCAGCAGGATGACGTCCCAAAGCTCCCCCGAGCCGATCACATCATCGGCAGTGATGCTCAGAGCCACACCATTGGCCGCGGCATTCAATGCGATCGCTGCGTGCGCAAAAGGATCGATATCGCTTGCGGTCACGCACGCCGCGCCGCCTTTTGCCGCCGCGATCGCAACGAGACCAGAGCCTGAGCCGAAGTCGAGAATAGTGCGGCCGGCAACCTCTTTGGGATTATCCAGCAGATAGCGCGCCAGCGCCTGGCCACCTGCCCAGGCGAATGCCCAATACGGCGGGGGCACGCCTTCGGCCTCTAACTCCGTTTCCGTTTTCCGCCACAGCGGCACCACCTCGGTCGCGAGATGCAGCCGGATTTCCCGCACCAGCGGCGGCGCAAGGAGTTCCGTATTGTCCTGAATGAATTGCGTCGGGTGGGAAACAACGCTCACGCCGCTGCGCCGTATGGAATCCATGTGGCGACAAGAAAAGCCAGCGCAATCAGGGCGCCTGCGTCGCGGTTGGATCGAAAGAGGCGCAGACAAACGGCGGGCGCGACAAGGTCCAGCCGGCGCACTTGCCAGATGAAGTGTGCGAGTGTCGGAAGGAGCAGAGCCGCAGTTGCGGATCTTGGAAATCCATAACCTGCTGCCGCAGCTATCAACCCGAGGGAGAACACATAGAACAACAACACCCAGGCGCGCACATGGGTGCCGAACAGACGCGCAGTCGACTTCACGCCCACCAGCGCGTCGTCCTCCACATCCTGCAGCGCGTAAATCGTGTCATAGCCCAAAGTCCAGAACACGCAGCCGGCATACAGCACCAGATCGGCAGCTGTTGTGCGGCCGGTCTGCGCCGCAAAGCCGAGCAACACGCCCCAGTTGAAGGTGAGCCCCAACCACGCCTGCGGCCACCAGGTAAGCCGCTTCATGAAGGGGTAGGCCGCAATCAGAACCAGCGAGAGGACGCCAATGGCGATGGCATAGCCGTTCAGGCAGAGCAGGATCGCCAGTCCCACGGCGGCCTGCGCGGCCGCAAACATCCAGGCCCGCTTCACGGTCACGGCGCCCGATGGAATGGGACGTGCGCGCGTGCGCGCGACTCGCGCGTCGATGTCGCGATCGACAATGTCGTTATAGGTGCAGCCGGCGCCGCGCATCGCCACAGCGCCGATCCCGAACAGGACAAGCAGCAACCAGTCCCGCGCGGTGCTTAGGAACGCCCGCTGTTGACCCGCTGCGCCGAGCACCAACCCAAATACGCAAGGCCAGAAGAGCAGCCAGGTGCCAATAGGGCGGTCGAGTCGCGCGAGGCGCAAATACGGTTGCCAGCGTGACGGTGCGCCGTGCACCCACGTTCCGCCCACAGCATCCGCCGGGATCGCTTGCGTTTCTTCCGCCATGCTCCACTCTCTCACGCGCAGGACCTTTCGGCCAAATGCTGTGAACGATCATCTGCGCGAACCGGGCGGTAAGGTGCGGCTTTATGTCGAAGCACCGCTGGGGGCCGGTCAGCGCGTGGAGGCAAGCGACAATCAAGCGCACTATCTGCTGCATGTGATGCGGGCCAGGGCAGGCGATCACCTCTCGATGTTCAATGGCCGGGATGGCGAATGGCTGGCGCAAATCTCTGACGTGACGAAGCGTGGTTGCGCGTTTCACTGTGAGCGGCAGACACAGCCACAGGCGGATACACCAGATCTCTGGCTGTGTTTCGCGCCGATCAAAAAGACGCCTGCCGATTATCTGGCGCAGAAGGCGACAGAACTCGGCGTTTCGACGTTGCAGCCCGTCTTCACACGCAGAACGATTGTGTCGCGCGTAAATCCAGAGCGCATGCGCGCCAACGCGATCGAAGCCGCAGAACAATCCGACCGCTTGACCGCGCCCGAGGTTCGCGAGCCAGTCCCCCTCGATCAATTGCTCGCGAACTGGCCTGCGGGCCGTCGCATTCTCTTCTGCGATGAAGCCGGTGAAGCGCCGCCAATTGCGGAGGCACTCGCTGGCGGAGCAGGTGCATGGGCGGTGCTTACCGGCCCTGAAGGAGGCTTCGATCCGGCGGAACGTGACGCGATCCGCGCCAAGTCCTTTGTCATGCCCGTGTCGCTAGGCCCTCGCATCCTGCGCGCCGATACGGCGGCACTTGCCGCCTTGTCGGTGTGGCAGGCGCTACTAGGGGATTGGCGCTGAGCCTGCCTTGCCCGCGTCGAAAGCCGATATTACATGCAGCTAAACGGCTGAATTA
>DASXLF010000685.1:0-4590 GCA_036496405.1 Steroidobacteraceae bacterium
GCACCGCAGCAATCGCCGTTGGAGATCCGACCCCATGAATCGACCCGTCTCGTTGCGCTCGCATGCGCTGTTTGCGCTGATGTCGTGGACCTGCGCGCTGATGATTTCCGCGTCGCCACGCGATACGGCCGCCCAGCCCGAGACCGACCCCAGTCCCAATGCCCAGTTGCTCGTGGCCGCGCGCCAGGGTCAGGTCGAGCGCGTGAAGGAGTTGCTCGCGAAGGGCGCAGTCGTCGATTCCCGCAACCGTGTCGGCAAGACACCGCTCTTCATCGCCTGCGAGAAGGGCAACGCCGAGTTGGGGATCGTGCTGATCGAAGCCAGGGCGGATGTGAACCTGGCCTCCGTCGATCACGTCACGCCGCTGATGGCAGCCAGTTACAGCGGCAACGCCGAACTCGTGAAGCGCCTGCTGGCGGCCGGCGCGCGCGCCGATGCGGTGGATCGCATGAACAAGTCGGCGCCGATCTATGCGGCAGGCCAGGGCAACGCGGCGGCACTCGATGCACTGCTTGCGTCAGGCATCGACGTGAACGCCACCTACGAACACAACCTGACGCTGCTGATGTGGGCCGCGGGGCAAGGCCATCCCGATGTGGTGCGGCTGCTGCTCACACGCGGGGCAAAGCCCGAGATGCGCGATGACCGCGGGCTGACGGCGATCGAGATCGCGCGTGGGGCGGGCCAGGGAACAGTGGCGCAGCAGGCGGGCTTGCGTTAGGCCGGTGGCGTCTTGGGCGGCTCTCCAGCCGCCTCGTCTTCGCCGCCCCGGCGCCCTGTCCCTTTCTTGTTGGCCCTGGCTTCCTTCCTGGCCTTGCGCTCCGCGTCCAGCAACTGCCCGGCGGCCAGCCACTGCGCGAATTCCTCGGGCGTTTCCAGCGTGATGCGCCCCAGGTTGCCGCTGCGGAACTCGTGCATCGCGATTTCGGCCGCCTTCTGTAGATTCACGCGGCCCTTGCCCAGCAGCGCGCCGCGCTTGCGGCCGATGGCTTCGAGCACCTGCTCGTCGCTCAGGCCGGCGATCGGGTCGAGCTTGAAGCGCGCTTCGACCAGACCCGCATAGTGCTGCTTCAGGTACGAAAGCAGTTCCAACGCCACCTCTTCCTCGTCGAAGGCATTGCGGCCCACCGCGCCGCTCGCGGCCAGGTTGTAGCCGCTCTTGGCGACGATGATGCGCGGCCAGAGCATGCCGGGCGTGTCCCACAAATAAAAGTCGTCGGCCAGCGTGATGCGCTGCTCCAGTTTGGTGATGCCCGCCTCGTCGCCCGTCTTGGCCTTGCGGCTGCCGGTGAGCGTGTTGATGAGCGTCGACTTGCCAACATTGGGAATGCCGCAGATCAGCACCCGCATCGGCTTGGCCATGCCGCCGCGCTGGGGGGCCAGTGCATGGCAGGCGTCGATCAGTTGCCGGGCCGGTGCGGTCTGGCCCGCGTCGAGGCCGATGGCGCGCGTATCGGCTTGCGCGTTGTAGTGCGCCAGCCAACGTGCCGTGCATTCGGGGTCGGCCAAGTCCTGCTTGTTGAGCACCTTGAGGCCCGGCTTGTGGCCGGTGAGTTCGGCCAGCATCGGATTGGCGCTGGAGCCGGGCAAGCGGGCATCGAGCAGCTCGATGACGACGTCGATGTCCTTGATGCGCTCGGCGATGGCCTTCTTGGTCAGATGCATGTGACCGGGGAACCACTGGATGGCCATCGCGAATGTCTTTCTCTGTCTGTGGGAACGACCGGGGATTGTCGCCGCCCGGCCCTCAGGCCCGCAGCGCCGGCCGGTAGCGGCGGCTGCATGGAATGTGCGTGCCGTCGCGCATATGCAGGCGCGCGTCGCCGCCGTCGAGGGGCTCGATCTCGGCGATGCGGTCCAGGTTGGCGGCGTAGCTGCGGTGCACGCGCACATAGCGCGCCGGGTCGAGTTGCGCGAGAAAGTCCGTCATCGTGGCGCGCAGCAGGTAGTCATGCCCGTTCACGCGCAGGCCGACGTAGTTGCCCTGGGCCTGCAGCCAGTCGATATCGCTGGCGGCGATCAGGAATTCGCGCCGCAGCTTGCGCACGAGGAAGCGGTCGGGGCGTAGCGGTGTTCCGGGCACTGCGGACGCTTCCGGCGCCTCGGCCGGCATCGCCGCGCCCTCCGGCGGGTCGAGAACCCGCGCCTCGCCCTGCAGCCGCAGCATGAAAACCCGGTAGCTGACGATCGCGACCAGGAACAGCAGATAGGTGCGCGCGTCCTTCAGGTATTCGTAGGGCCATTTGGCCAACCAGTCGCCGAAGTCGTAGCGGCTGCCCGCCCAGGCATAGACGAGGTGCCGCAGGCCGACCATCAGGACGACGTGCGCCAGGCTGAATACGACGCTGCCCAGCAGGTGCGCCACCAGGCTTCGGCGCCATTGCGCACGGCTGATCGGAAAACGCCGCTCGAAGGCGATCACCGCCGGCACCAGCGCAAGCAATGCCAGATGGCTGGTCAGCTCCCCCGTCACCGGCTGCCAGGTGGGGATGTGGAGGCCGACGGCACGCACGTCGATCACGGCGACGACGGTGCTGAAGGTGGCCTGAACCGCCATCATGAGCACCCAGAAGCCCGCCTCGGCCCATCGCCGGTAAGGCTGGTAACGCTCGAACAGGTTCATCCCGGCTTCGCTCATGCCCCGGATTCTCACGAATCAGGCCGCGTGACGGCATTTTTCGTCCCTCAAGGGCCACCGTTCGTCACAAAACGCCCGGCGATCGTCCCCCCGCCGCCCCACACCCCGGCCTGTCGCCGGAGCATCGCCTCCTTCGTTCAAGGAGCACGGCATGACGACGACGAACCGACGACACGACATCGACGCCCTGCGGGCGCTGGCTTTTCTGCTGCTCATCCTCTACCACGTGGGCATGTACTACGTGGCCGGCTGGCCCTGGCACCTCAAGAGCCCGCACGCGGCCGAATGGCTGCGGTGGCCGATGCTGGTCGTCAACATCTGGCGCATGGACCTGGTGTTCCTGATTTCCGGCGTGGCCTTCGGCTTCCTGAGCCGGGGTCGCACGCCGATGGCGGTGATCCGGCTGCGCGCCTTCCGGCTGCTGCTGCCGCTGGTCTTCGGCATGGCGGTGGTCGTGCCCTACCAGGCCTACGCGCAGGGCGTTTCCAACGGGCTGGTGGCGCGGGGCTTCAGCGCCTTCATGGTGCATTACCTCGCGGGCGGCCCGTGGCCCAAGGGCGCCTTCGACGGCTCGGAATTCCCTATGACCTGGAACCACCTGTGGTACCTGCCCTACCTGTTCGTCTACACGGCCATCCTGGCACTCGTGACGCCGCTGATGCGGTCAGGCCCCGGCGCCAGGCTTCGGGCCGCCTTCCTCGGGCTCAGGCGCTGGCGGCTGCTGGCGATCCCGGTCCTTCCGCTGCTCCTGTTCACGCTGGTGCTGGCGCCGCGCTTCCCCGCCACCCACAACCTGGTGCGCGATTGGTACCTTCACGCGCAGTATTTCACGGTATTTCTCTACGGCGTGTGGATGGGCGTCGACGAAGGCATCTGGCGCGAACTGGAAAGGCTGCGCCGGTGGTCGCTCGCGCTCGCGCTGGGCTGCATCGCCGCCTTCGTGATGCTCAGGCTGTCGGGTATCGACGCCTCGAACGCCGCCTGGATCACGCGCGTGCTGCGCGCGGCGTATCTCTGGACGGCGATTGCGGCCATTGTGGGCTTCGCGTACCGCCACCTGAACCGTCCGTGGCCCTGGCTCGACTGGGCCAACGACTCGGTCTATCCGTGGCACATGCTGCACCAGACGCTCATCATCATCGGCGCCGTGGCGCTGGCATCGATGCAACTCGGGCCGGTGCTGGAGCCGGTGCTGATCGTCGCCATCACGGTGCTCGGATGCTGGGCGCTGGGCGACGGGCTGATCCGGCGCGTCCGGTGGCTGAGGCCGCTGTTCGGCCTCAAGCGACTGGAGCCCGCGATCAATCGCGGTAAGCGATCGGACGACTGTAGGCAGGGTCGCCGTGCCACTCCCAGTAGGTCTTGAGCAGCCGCTGCGTGACCGGGCCCGGCGAGCCTTGGCCGATCACTTGGTCATCCACCTGGGTCACGGGCAGCACGCCGCCGCCCGAAGTGCTCAGGAAGGCCTCATCTGCACCACGCAGTTCGTCGGCAGGAAGATTGCGCAATTCGACGCGCATGCCGAGCTTCTGCGCGATCTCGATCACGGTGCGGCGCGATACGCCTTCGAGCACCCCCTCTTCCGGCGTGACGACCACGCCGTCGCGCACGCAGAAGATGTTGAAGCCGGGCCCCTCCACGACATTGCCCGCCCCGTCGGTCAGCACGACGGTGTCGGCGCCCGCGTCGAGCGCACCCAGGAGCCCCATGGTCAGATCGTTCCAGTGGTAGTTCTTGGCCTTGGGATCGACCGACCGCGCCGGAATGCGCTGCACGTCGCTCACCTGCACGTGCAAGCCGCGCTGGCGCTGCGCCTCGTTCGCGATCCACACAAAGGGCACAGCGAAAGCGTAGAACTGGTTGACTGCCTGGCGCGGATCGCGCGAGCCCCATGGCGGCTGCCCGCGCGTGACGATCATTTCGACGTAGGAACTGCGCAGGCCACTCTTGCG
>DASXLF010000686.1:0-1779 GCA_036496405.1 Steroidobacteraceae bacterium
CCTCGAGCGCAGGCGCGACGGTGACTTTCACGGCGTTGGTTACCGGGGTCGCGCCGACGGGCAATGTCAGCTTTTCCGATGGCGGCACCACCCTCAGCGGTTGCGGCACGGTTGCGCTGACGGGCTCGGGCAACACCCGCAGCGCGGTGTTGCAGCACGAGCACTTTGGGCGCCGGCACTCACACGATAGGCGCCAGCTACGGAGGCGACGCCGGCAACGCCGGGTCGCAAGGCAATCTCACTCAGACGGTGCAATCGGTGTTGGCGGCGACGACGACGACGCTCCTGAGCTCGGCCAATCCGTCGGCGGCGGGCGTGCCAGTCACGTTCACCGCAACGGTCAGCGGCACGGCGCCGACGGGCAGCGTGGCCTTTGCCGATCGCGGCACCACGCTCAGTGGCTGCAGCTCAGTGGCGCTGACGGGGTCGGGCAATACCCGCAGCGCGGCCTGCAGCAGCGACTCCTTGACCGCGGGGACGCACTCCATCACCGCCAGCTACGGCGGCGACGCAGGCAACCAAGTGTCTTCGTCGACAGCGCTAAGCCAAACGGTGGTCGGCGCGGTGCTGCCGGGAACCGGCGCCGTGGTGGCCAACCCCTACGGCGCGCTGACGGTACAGGGGGCGACGCTGGTGGGGAACACGCTGTCCAACCTGCAGCCGAACGTGGTCATCCAGTTGGGTCCCACCGCCGGCGCGGCAGGGTCGTTCGCCGAGATCGACTTTCAAGGATTCAATTGGGGTCCTGGCACGGCGCTTACCGTGCGCTCGGGCGCCGCGGGGCAGACCTTGCTGCTGGTTAACACCGCGGCGGCGGCCAGCGCGATCGGCGGGGCACTGGTGGCGCAGGCAGGCAATGGTGCGGCGGCGCCGGCGCTTTATCTGCGCAACCCGAGCGGCTTCAGCATCGCGGCGAGCGGCGGTGTGTCGGCCCCCTCCGGGCTGACGCTCGACGCGTTGGGAAGCAGCAAGACCACAGGGCAGGACATCGTCAATGCGGGTTCGCTCGACGGTGGCGCAGCGCTGACCTTATACGGCGCGAACGTCAAGGGTGGCGGGGCGTACAAGGGCAACGCCATGGTGATTTCGACCTTCGGCAGCGCCAACAACCCGGTGAACGGCGCGCACTACCTGTCCAATGGATTGCAGCTTTATCCGAGCAGCGGTAGCGACGTGCTGCTCACCCTCAATGATTACGGCACGTCCCCGCAATACTTCAACTTCATGGTGAACGGCAACGCGCAGGTGACGATGCCCTCGGCCTGGCCGAGCGGGGTGACGCTGCCGCCGAACAATCCATCGGTGGCGCCGGGCGGCATGCGTGCGGCCGGGGTGGCCGACCCGAGTTACGGCGCCAGCAGCATTATCGTGCAGACGACGGGGACGCTGAGCTTGAACGGTGGCGCATCCAACGATTTCGTGTTTGCCGGAGGGATTGCCTTGAAGTCGCAGAGCGCGCTCGACCTGGGCGGGGTGATGGTCAATCAAGGCTGGACCACCAGCGGGCAAGCGTTCCAGGGAACGTTCTTCGAGTCGCCCGACATCGTGAGCAGCGGGGGCAACATTCAGGTGCTGAGCAACAATCTCAACTGGGTGAATTTCAGCACCCTGCCGCACGCGCCGGTGCGCACCTGGACGCTGGTACGTGCCGGGGATGGCAGCGCCCAGTATGTGACCGCCGACAGCGCGGCGCCGCACCTCAATACCTATTCGCTGCTGATCGAAGCCGGCGCCAACGGCCAGTGCTGGACCTGCCTCATCAACAATCTCCCCGTCAAC
>DASXLF010000687.1:0-19027 GCA_036496405.1 Steroidobacteraceae bacterium
GATCGGCACGGCGCTTTCGTGCGCGAATTCCAGCAGCGCGGTCTGGAGGCGAAGGTGCAGGTGCTGGAGCCGCGCGACGCGCTCAACGCCGAGCTCGAGTTGTTTCATACCCCGGAGCACATTCGCTTCGTGATGGAGCGCTCTCAGGCCGGCAGTGGCTGGCTGGACGGTGGTGACACGCCGGCTTATCGCGGTGTGTTCGAGGCTGCGGCTTGCGTGGTCGGGGCGAGCCTGACAGCCACCGAGTGGATCCTCGGCGGCGCTCAGCGGCGTGCGTTCGTGCCGATCGGCGGTCTGCATCACGCCGCGCGCCAGCGCGCGGCGGGCTTCTGCGTATTCAACGACTGCGGCGTGGTGATCGAGCATCTGCGGCGCAACCACGGCATGAACCGCATCGCCTATGTCGACATCGATGCTCATCACGGCGACGGTGTGTTCTACGCCTTCGAGGACGATCCGGAAGTCATCTTCGCCGACCTGCACGAGAGCGGGCGCAGCCTGTATCCAGGCACCGGCGATGACAGCGAGACCGGCAGCGGCAGCGCCACCGGCACCAAGCTCAACGTGCCGTTGCCGGCCGGCGCCGGCGATGCCGACTTTGCCGTGGTATGGCCGCAGATGCTGGCGCATGTCGCGCGTTTCGAGCCGCAATTCTGCATCCTGCAATGCGGCGCCGACAGCATCGCCGGCGATCCCATCACGCATCTGCAACTCTCCAGTGCCTGTCATGCACGCGCGGCCGCCGATCTGTGCACCCTGGCCGATGCCATGGGACACGGCCACGTCCTGGCCCTGGGCGGCGGCGGCTATGATCGCGGTAATCTCGCGCGCACCTGGAGCGACGTGGTGCAGGCGCTGGTGGACTCCTGACCGGTGAGGCCTGAGACGGCGCGATCGGGTACAATTCCGCGCGTTTCCCCCTAGGACTTCCGACGAAAGGCGGCCGCCGCATGTTTTCGAGCCGAATGCGCATCAAGGATTTCGACCCCGAACTGCAGCGGGCGCTCGATGGCGAGCGTCAACGCCAGGAAGACCACATCGAGCTGATTGCCTCGGAGAACTACGCCAGTCCGCGGGTGCTGGAGGCGCAGGGCTCGGTGCTTACCAACAAATACGCCGAAGGCTATCCCGGCAAGCGCTACTACGGCGGCTGCGAATTCGTCGATATCGCCGAGCAGCTGGCAATCGATCGCGCCAAGCAATTGTTCGGCGCCGATTACGTCAATGTACAGCCGCACTCGGGATCGCAGGCCAATGCGGCGGTGTATCTGGCGCTGCTCGCGCCCGGTGATGCGATTCTCGGCATGAGCCTGGATCACGGCGGTCATCTGACCCACGGCGCCAAAGTTAATTTTTCCGGCAAGCTGTTCCAGGCGCATCAGTACGGGGTGCATCCGGAAAGCGGCCTGGTCAACTACGAGCAGATCGAGTCGCTGGCGCGCGAGCATCGGCCGAAGATGATCGTCGCGGGATTCTCGGCCTATTCGCGGGTGCTCGACTGGGCGCGCTTTCGCGCCATCGCCGATTCCGTCGGCGCGTACCTGTTCGTCGACATGGCGCACGTCGCCGGATTGGTGGCTACCGGCCACTATCCGAGCCCGTTGCCGTACGCCGACGTCGTGACCACCACGACCCACAAAACCTTGCGCGGGCCGCGCGGCGGTCTGATCCTGGCACGCGCCAACGATGCCATCACCAAAAAATTCAGCTCGCTGGTGTTTCCCGGAACGCAGGGCGGCCCGCTGATGCACGTGATCGCGGCCAAGGCAGTGGCGCTGCTCGAAGCGCTGCAGCCTGAATTCAAGGTTTATCAGGGCCAGGTGCTTGCCAATGCGCGCGCCATGGCCGCGGCGCTGGCGGCGCGCGGCTTCAATATTGTCTCCGGCGGCACCGACAATCATCTGTTCCTGCTCAGCCTGGTGGGCAAGGACATTACCGGCAAGGATGCCGACGCAGCTCTCGGCCGCGCGCACATTACCGTCAACAAGAACGCGGTGCCGAACGATCCGCGGCCGCCCGCGATCACCAGCGGCCTGCGTCTGGGCACGCCGGCATCGACCACACGCGGCTTTCGCGAACCGGAGATACGCGAAGTGGCGCAGTGGATCGCCGAAGTGCTGGAAGCCGGCGGCGCTGACGATGTAGTGGCACGGGTGCGCGAACAGGTGAGCGCGCTGTGCCGACGCTTTCCGGTATACGGCGACTGAGCGCGCCACGGGGCAGTCGGTGCATTGTCCCTTCTGCGGCAATATCGAGACCAAGGTGACCGATTCGCGCCTTGCTGGCGATGGTCGGCAAATTCGCCGGCGTCGCGAATGCCTGAGCTGCGGCGAGCGCTTCACCACGTTCGAAAGCGCCGAATTGCTGATGCCGCGTGTGGTCAAGAGCGACGGCAGCCGCGAGCCGTTCGACGAGCACAAGCTCGCGGCCGGCATGACCAAGGCGCTGGAGAAACGGCCGGTGAGCTCCGAGGCAATCGAACAGGCGGCCGCGCGCGTGTGCCACAAGCTGCGCGTACTGGGCGAGCGGGAGGTGCCGGCGCGCGCGGTGGGCGAGCTGGTCATGGAGGAATTGCGCCACATGGACGAGGTCGCGTACGTGCGCTTTGCCTCCGTGTACAGGAGCTTTCAGGACGTGGAGGCGTTTCGCGATGAGATCGAGCGGCTGCGCCATCACCGCCGGCGGCGCGACAACAAGGCCGAGGAGGATCAGTTGCCGTTGCTGCCCTCGGCCGATAGCGGCACGCGTAAGCCGAAATGAGCATGATTCGCGGTCTGCTGGATCGCATCGTGCTGCTGCTGGGCGTGGTGATCGCCGGCTGCGTGCCGAGCTTCATCGTCCAATACCGCCAGCGCGCCAGTGGCCGTTTGGAGCAGGTGCTCGCGGACCTGGCGCCGTTCCAGCAGATCGCCGATCACGAGCACGGCGGCAGTCTTGCGGAGCTGGTGCGCTATCACCTGCAGAGCAGCGATCCGACCTTTCACCGCGAAGGCGCCGCTTTGCAATCGATGCTGGATACCGCCGAGCGCCTGCGGGCGTTGCTGCACGGGCTGGATACCGATCTGTTTCACCAGGGCGTGTACCTACTCGGGCATGCGGATCTCGAGCTGGCGCGCGCGACCTGGAGTCTGTATCAGCCCGGATTCGCTCTGAGCGCCCAGAGCATCGCCTTTGCGTTGATCGTCGGGGTACTGCTGTGGCTGCTGTTTCTGGGACTGTGGCACGGCGTGGCCTGGCTGCTGCGGCCGCGCGCGCACGCCGGCTACCATGCCCACGCCGACCGCGACGCAGTCGCTTCGCGACGTCATTGATTGGCCCCGAGAGCCATGCCGCGGCATCTATTTGAGCGCCACTATGTCAACCGGATCGGCTGGCTGCGTGCCGCCGTGCTGGGAGCCAACGACGGCATCATCTCGCTCGCCAGCCTGCTGACCGGCGTGGCGGCCACCCATGCTTCGAATCAGCAGATGCTGCAGGTCGCCGTCGCCGGCCTGGTCGCCGGCTCCATGTCCATGGCTGCGGGAGAATACGTTTCGGTGAGTTCGCAGGCGGACAGTGAACGCTCGGACCTGGAGCGCGAGCGCCGCGAGCTGGAAGCCGATGAGGTGGCCGAGCGCGCCGAACTGGCCGGCATTTACGTGCAGCGCGGACTCAAGCCGGCGCTGGCGCGCGAAGTGGCGGCGCAACTGATGGTGCACGATGCGCTCGGTGCGCACGCGCGTGACGAGCTGGGGCTGTCCAGCACGCAGCGCGCGCGACCCATACAGGCGGCGACGACTTCCGCGGCCAGCTTCGCCACCGGCGCGGCGTGGCCGCTGCTGCTGCTGTTGCTGGCGCCGGCCAGGCTGGTGGTGCCGGTGATCATCGTCGGTTCATTACTGTCGCTGTGCATACTGGGCGCGCTGGCAGCGCGCGCGGGCGGCGCGCACATGATCAAGGGAGCATTGCGAGTGAGTTTGTGGAGTGCGTTGGCGATGGCATTGACCATGGCCATCGGCTCGGCAATCGGCCGGCTGCCATGAGCGGCCGCGCCGAGCGCGGCTCGGGGGCGCGCACGGTCGCGCGCAAGCTGGCGCTGCAGGCACTGTACCGCTGGCAGCTGAACGTGTGTCCGTGGCAGGACCTGGTGCAGGAATTCGCCGACGACCCTGATATGCCGCGCGCCGACGGCGAGTATTTTCGCGCCCTGCTCGAGGGGATCTGCGGCACGCGCGAGGGACTGGATGGCAAACTCGCCCCGCTCCTCGACCGCAAACCGGCCGAACTTGATCCGGTCGAGCACGCGTTGCTGCTCATCGGCAGCTATGAGCTGCAATCGCGTCCCGAGGTTCCCTATCGGGTGGTGATCAACGAGGCGGTGGCGCTGGCGCGCCGCTTCGGGGCCACCGATGGGCACAAGTTCGTCAACGGCGTGCTGGATCGAGCGGCGCGGCTGTGGCGGGTACAAGAGCACTGAGCGGCGGGTCGTGGAGTCGCAGCTGATCGAGCGTTTCTTCTGCGGACTCGGCGCCGCCCGTGCGGATGTGGTGCTCGGAATCGGTGACGACGCGGCACTGGTGCGAGTGCCGGAGAATGCCGAGCTGGTGCTCACCACCGATGTACTGGTCGAGGGCGTGCATTTTCTGCCCGGCGCGCCCGCGCGCTCGCTGGGCCACCGGGCACTGGCGGTGAATCTGAGCGATATCGCCGCCATGGGCGCGACTCCCACCTGGGCGTTGCTGGCGTTGAATCTGCCGCAAGTTGATGAGGGGTGGCTGCAAGCGTTCGCCGCCGGCTTCGACGCATTGGCGCTGCGTCACGAGGTGGCGCTGGTCGGCGGCAACCTCAGCCGCGGAACGCTGTCGATCGCCGTGCAGATGGCTGGCGTGGTGGCGCGCGGAGCGGCGTTGCGCCGTGCCGGGGCACGGGCCGGCGAGGCACTGTTTGTCAGCGGCAACCCGGGCGATGCGGCCGCGGGCCTCAAGCATTTGCGCGGCCAGTTAGCGGCCACCCCGCAGGTGGGCGCTTACTTGCAGCAGCGTTTCGAGTACCCCGAGCCACGGCTGGCGCTGGGCGCGGGCCTGCGCGGACTGGCGAGCGCCTGCATCGATGTGTCCGACGGCCTGTACGCGGATGCACAGCGCCTGCTGCTCGCTTCAGGTTGCGGCGCCCGCATCGACATCGAGCGCCTGCCGGTTTCGTGGGCGTTGCGCCAGGCGCTCGGCGAGTCGGCGTGGCGGCAGTTACTCGACGGCGCCGAGGATTATGAGTTGTGCTTCAGTGCCCCGGAGTCCCATGCGGCCGCGATCGAGGCGCTGGCCGCGCACACCGGCACGCCGGTTTGCCGCATCGGCACGCTGGTGGCCGGCGCCGGCATCGAGCTGAAATCAAATAATACGGTGATGCAGTTCTCGCCTTTGGGCTTCGATCACTTCCGCGACTGAAGCTTTGCGCGCGCGCTGCAGCGGCTAGGGCCGATCCGCGAGGCGGATCACAGCTAGATTGCGGCCCCCCCGCTTATTCTGCGGTTCACTCTCCGGAGTCATCGAGCCGATGGCATCTTCCGCACCGAACACGGCAAACACCCGCAATATTCCGGAACGCGTCGGCAAGTACTTCATTATCAATGAAGTCGGCCGCGGCAGCACCGGCACCGTATATTTATCGCACGATCCGTTCTACGGGCGCGACGTCGCCATCAAGGTCTATAACATCGATGCCGGCGGCGACGACGAGCACGCCCGCATCGCGCGCAAGATGTTCCTGTCGGAAGCACACATGGTCGGGATGCTGCAGCACCCGAACATTCTGCCGATCTTCGATGCCGGCGAAGAAGCCGGCCACTGCTACATCGTTACCGAGCACGTGCACGGTGCGCGCACGCTGGCGGCGTACTGCCGGCCCGATAATCTGCTGCGGCTCGACGACGTGGTCGAGATTATGTTTAAGTGCGCGAAGGCGCTGCATTACGCGCACACGCGCGGCGTGATCCATCGTGACATCAAGCCTTCGAACATCATGCTCACGACCGACAGCGACGTGCGCATCATCGACTTCGGCATTGCGCTGGTGGCGGACTCGGAGATCTCGCGCATCGAGGGTATCGCCGGCTCTCCCAGCTACATGTCGCCCGAGCAGGTGCAGAGCCTGGACCTGACCAATCGCTCGGACCTGTATTCGCTGGGTGCGGTGATGTACGAGCTGCTCACGGGTGTGCGGCCATTTCGAGCCGGCAATCTGGCCAAGCTGCTGCACCAGATCGTCTATGCGACGCCGGTGCCGATTCATACTCTGCGCGCCGACGTGCCGGAAGAGATCGAGAACGTGGTTGCGGTGGCGATGCAGAAGGAGCCCGAACGCCGATACGCCACCGGCCTGGACTTCGCCGCCGAACTCACGCGCGTACATCAGAAGCTGCGCCAGAAATATTCACGCATGGACCAGCAGGAGCAATTCGGCCTGCTGCGGCGATTGAAGTTCTTCCACGATTTTTCGCACGCCGAGATATGGGAAGTCATGCGTGCCAGCCACTGGCAGGACTACGCCAGCGGCGATGAGATCGTCAAGGAAGGCGAGATGGACGATCGCTTCTACATTCTGGTGTCCGGTAACTGCGCGGTCGAACGGCACAGCCAGTCGATCGGGATTCTCTCTACCGGTGAATGCTTCGGCGAGACCAGTTACGTGCAGGGCGCCAAGCGCACGGCCACCATTCGCGCCGCCGACTCCGTGACCGTGCTCAAGGTCAGCTCAACGCTGCTCGAGCAGGTATCCGCCTCCTGCCAGCTGCGGTTCAACCGCGTGTTCCTGCGAGCCTTGATCGGCCGCCTCCAAGGCCCGGACCTTCGTACGAGCCCGGAGACGCGCCTGCCCTGACCGGTTCGGGTTTCCCTTAGCGCTCGTGCTCGGGATTGCCGCCGTGTTCCGGGCCGCTGTGCGTTTGCGCAGGGTGCTCAGTCGGTCCCTTATGCTCTTCCCTGGGGCCGCCGGGCGCGGCGCCATGGCTGGTGCCGGGAGCGGCGCCATGGGTGGGAGCTACTGGACCGGCGCCACCGCCCGGAGGCAGCGGCCTGATCGCATGTGCGGCAGGCTGCGCTACGGCATGTTCCGCCGCGCCCGGATTCGGTCCCGGATGCGGCGCGACGGTCTGCGCCGGATGCGACGGCCCGGGCACATTCGTCTGGTGTACCGGCGCATGTACCGCGCCGGCTCCCTGGTTGGTCTGCGCTGCGTGGACCTGCTGCTCGATCATGCCGCCGGAGTGCTCCGAGGCCGCTCCTCGGGCTCCGGTCACCCCGGGTCCATTGAAGGAAGCGGCATGCGCCGTTGCGGCAATCGGCGGGGCGCCGTGGTTGGAGGCCGCGCGCAACTGCGGATTCTCGCGCGCCGCCTGCTGATGATGCTGTTGATCTCCGACAGGAGGCAGATGCCTTTCATTGGCTTCGGCTCGTTGCGCCGATGTTTCCTGCGCGACGATCCCGCCGTGGCCGCCATTGAAGCTCACCCGCCTGACCGTAATATTGTTGACGACGGTGTGGTTGTACACATTGAAGTGGGCATTGCCCGGAATGTTGTTGACGCTGCGGTTATAGAAAAATCTGCCGCCGCGCCACTCGCCGCCCTCATAGCCGTGGCCACCATAACCATAGCCATAGTCGACGCCGCCATAAAAGCCGACGTGCGGGCCCCAGTAGCCGCCGTGCCATAGATAGACGCCGTCGGCCCAACCCCAGTACCCGGGAGTCCACAGGTAGCCCGGTTCGGGCGCCTGCACCCAGGTCCCCGGCACCCAGTAGTAATCGCCGTCACCCCACGCCCAGTAGCCCGGCGCCCAGAGATAATCGGGACCGGGTACCGGCGGCTGCTCATACACGGGCAGCTCGGGCGGTGCGATGTTGACGGACACCCCGATATCCACGGCGGCGCGCGCCACGCTGCTTAACAGCAGCCCGGGGAGCAACGATAAGGCGGTAAGCACCAGGATTCGTTGGATACGCATGGAGACCCCTTTTTGCTGCGCAGGCAGCATTACCTGATAGAACGGCCGCGAGGAGCGACCGTTGACGTGCAGTTGTTGCGCCGCGGTAGCGGCGCGCTCGCTCAGCGCTGACGCACCTTGCTTAGAAGGCGTAGAACTTCCATATAAAGCCACACGAGCGTGACGAGGAGACCGAAGGCACCGTACCACTCCATGAAGCGCGGCGCACCCTGAGCGACGCCGGATTCGATTAAATCGAAATCCAGCACCAGATTCAGCGCCGCTATGCCGACTATTATCAGGGACAGTCCGACACTCAGGGCGCTGGAGTTGTACATGAACGGAGTGGCGACATGAAACAGGTTCAGAACCGTCGTCACCAAGTACAGCAGCAGGATGGCGCCGGTGGCGCCCACCACGATCGCCCGGAAGCGCTGCGTGACCCGGATCAGCCCGGTCGAATAGGCGACCAGCAATGCGGCCAGCACGGCAAATGTCAGGGCGGTGGCCTGAATGGCGATGCCGGGATATTTCTTCTCCAGCAGTGCTGAAATACCGCCGATGACCAGCCCTTCCAGCGCCGCGTAAGGCACCGCCAGATAGGGTGCGGTCGTTGGCCGGAAGCTGATGATCAGCGCCAGCACCAGACCGCCGATCGCCCCGACCAGGACCGGCAGATACACCACGGACGGATTGCCGGTGGCCAGGTACTGCGACCAGGGCCACAGCGCGGCGCCCATCAATACGATCAGCAGCAGAAATGATTTATGGATCGTCCCCTGCAGCGTCATACGCTCGCTTGCGAGCGCGGGCCGCGGCAGCCCCGAGAACGTGCGGTCGTTGAGACCGGGGTTACCGGATTTGATCTGAGTCAGGGGATTAGCCATGGTCGGGACACTCCTTAAGCATTCTCGCGAGCGGTGGCTCAGGGCGCCTCGGCGCTGCTTTCAGTCACAAGGCTGGGAACGCGGTCCTTGTCGCGCTCGATCAGCGCGTACGCGGAATGATTGTGTATGGACTCGAAATTTTCGCTCTCGACCACGTAGGCTTTCACGCGCGGGTCGTCGTTGAGCCGCATGGCCACGTCGCGCACCATGTCCTCGACGAACTTGGGGTTGTCATAGGCGCGCTCGGTCACGTACTTCTCGTCGGGCCGCTTGAGAATGCCCCACAGTTCGCACGAGGACTCGCTCTCGGCCATATCAATGAGTTCCTCGATCCACATGTGCTCGCGCAGGCGCACCCTGATGCTCATGTGCGAGCGCTGGTTGTGGGCGCCGCGATCGGAGATCTTCTTCGAGCATGGGCACAGGCTGGTGACCGGGACCACGACCTTGATGCACATGCAGGTCTGGCCACGATCGATTTCGCCAATCAGAGAGGCGTGATAGTCCATGAAGCTTTCGACGCCGGTCACCGGCGCGCGCTTCATGACGAAATAGGGAAATGACATCTCGATATGGCCGGCATCGGCATTGAGCCGCTGGGTCATTTCGCTGAGCATTTGCTGAAAAGAGTCGACGGAAATCTCCCGCTCGCGGTGCAGGATCTCCACAAAGCGCGACATGTGCGTGCCCTTGAAGTTGTGCGGCAGGTTCACGTACATGTTGAAGGTCGCGACCGTATGCTGCTCGCCGGCGGAGCGGTCCTTGACCTTGACCGGATGGCGGATGTCCTTGATGCCGACCCGGTTGATCGGAATGCGTCGGGTATCGGCGCGCGACTGCACGTCCTCCACCGAGACGACGTTCGGGCCCCGCGTCTGTATGACCGTGCTCATGGTGTCCTCGCAGTGGCTAATTTGGTGGCGGGACGGGTCGGCTTCAAGGCCGGTACGCCGGCGCGCCAGCGATCGATGGTCGCCGTCATGCTGGCACGGTCCAGCCCCGCGGCACTCATGCATTCATCCCGGCTGCCATGTTCGGTAATGCGGTCGGGAATGCCGATGTGCAGATGCGGCAGCGTCAGGCCCTCGGCGGCCAGCGCTTCGACGCAGGCACTGCCGGCGCCACCGGCGATGACATTGTCCTCGAGCGTCACGAATGCGACGTGGCTGGCGGCGATCTCGAGCAGCAGCTGCAGGTCCAGAGGCTTCACGAATCGCATATTGACCACGGTCGCGTCCAGGCGTTCCGCGAGCCACAACGCCGGGGCCAGCATCACGCCAAATGACAGCAGCGCCAGGCCGCTGTCGCCGCGGCGCCGGATTTCCGCACGACCGATTTCAAGGGCGGACATTTCGCTGGCGATGGCCACTCCCGGACCGGTCCCGCGCGGATAGCGTACCGCCGCCGGACCGTCCAGGCGGGTGGCGGTGTAGAGCATCTGCCGGCACTCGTTTTCATCGGCCGGCGCCATTACCACCATGTTGGGCAGGCAGCGCAGGAAGCTCAGGTCGTAGTTGCCGTGGTGCGTGGCGCCGTCGCTGCCAACGAATCCGGCGCGGTCGACCGCGAACAGTACCGGTAGTTTCTGCAATGCCACATCGTGTATGACCTGGTCGTAACCGCGTTGCAGAAACGTGGAATAGATGGCGACCACCGGGCGCAATCCCTCGGTAGCCAGGCCGGCGGCAAAAGTGACCGCATGCTGTTCGGCGATGGCGACGTCGAAGTAGCGCTCTGGGAAGCGGCGCGAGAACTCGATGAGTCCGGAACCTTCGCGCATCGCCGGGGTGATGCCGATGATGCGCGGATCAGCCTCGGCCATGTCGCACAGCCAATGGCCGAAGACCTCCGAGTAGCTCGGCGTGCCGGCCTTTTCCTTGCGTATGGTGCCGCTGACCGGATCGAACGGTCCGGGGCCGTGCCAGGTGATCGGATCGGCCTCCGCCGGTGCGTAGCCTTTGCCCTTCTGGGTCACCACGTGCAACAGCTGCGGACCGTGCGCGCCACGTAGGTTGCGCAGCGCGCGCAGTAATGACTTCAGATCGTGACCGTCGATGGGACCGACGTAGTTGAATCCCATCTCCATGAACAAAGTGCCCGGAAGCACCATGCCCTTGACGTGTTCTTCGGAACGGCGCGCGAGCTTGCGCATGACCGGCATTTGCCGCAGCGCTTTCTTGCCGCCCTCGCGCAGCTGGCCGTACAGCCGACCGGAAATCACGCGCGCCAGATAGTTCGACAGGGCGCCGACATTCTCGGAGATCGACATGTCGTTGTCGTTGAGCACCACCAGCAGGTCGACCGGCAGGCTGCCGGCGTGATTGAGCGCCTCGAAAGCCATGCCGGCACTCATCGCCCCATCGCCGATGATGGCAACGGCCCGGCGATCGACGCCCTGGCGTGCGGCGGCGATCGCCATGCCCAATGCCGCACTGATGGAAGTACTGGAATGCCCGACGCCGAAGGTATCGTAGGGGCTCTCGCTGCGCGACGGGAAGGGCGCCAGCCCACCGCGCTGCTTGATGGTATTCAGGCGGTCGCGCCGGCCGGTGAGCACCTTGTGCGGATAGGCCTGGTGGCCGACGTCCCATACCAGCCGGTCTTCGGGCGTGTTGTAGACGTAGTGCAGTGCCAGCGTGAGTTCGACCGTACCCAGGCCGGCGGCGAAATGGCCGCCCCGGGTGCTTACGGTATGGACCAAGAACTCCCGCAGCTCCGCCGCCAGCGCCGGCAGTTTGGCCTCGGGTAAGGCGCGCAGGTCCGCCGGGGACTCGATCGCTCCCAGCATGGGGTACGTAGGGGTAGTTTCTGCCATTCTGGGCGGGGAGTTTACACGCTCATGCGGGGGCTAGCCGCACCGCAGCGTAACCCCGCCAAGTCACTCCGTAGCGGCGCTTTCGTCGCCGGCCAGGGGGGCGAAATCTTCCAGAACCAGGTCGTCGCCGCGCTGCAACAGCAACTGCACTTTCTGTTGCGCGGCACTCAGGGCACCCTGACAGTCGCGCGTCAGGCGCACTCCCTGCTCGAAACTGGCAAGCGCCTCATCGAGCGGCAGATCACCGGACTCGAGCCGCGTCACCAGCGCTTCCAGCTGCTCCAGCGATTGCTCAAACGCCGGCGTGATGGCCGCCGGCGAAGCGGATGATTCCGGTTTCTGTGCCATGGGATGACAGTAGCACAGCCGGTTGGCCGCTCCGAGGCGTTGACGCTGCTGGCTCTTGGGCATAAATTGCAGGCCATTAGACTCAGTCTAAACTTTTTACAGCCCTCCAGAGGTACTGCCATGAAACTCAACGGAACCAAGACCGAGAAGAATCTCAAGGACGCCTTCGCCGGCGAATCGCAGGCGAATCGCCGCTATCTGTATTTCGCCGCCAAGGCTGATGTCGAAGGCTTCAATGACGTATCGGCCGTGTTCCGCTCGACCGCCGAAGGCGAAACCGGACATGCCCATGGCCACCTGGAATATCTCGAGCAGGTGGGCGATCCGGCCACCGGATTGCCGATTGGCGAGACCAAGCTCAACCTCAAGGCCGCCATTGCCGGTGAGACGCACGAGTATTCGGATATGTATCCCGGCATGGCGAAGCAGGCACGCGAGGAAGGGTTCGGGGAAATCGCTGACTGGTTCGAGACCCTGGCCAAGGCCGAGCGTTCGCACGCCAATCGCTTTCAGAAGGCATTGGACAGCCTGTAAGCGTCGCGTGGCCGGCGGAAGCAACCCGGGGGGCCGGGAGGGTAGCGTCGAGGCCCCCATCCGCCATCCGATCAACTGGCGCGATCCCGCCTTTTATGACCAGGCGGCGCTCGACCAGGAATTGCATCGTGTGTTCGATATCTGTCACGGCTGTCGCCGCTGCTTCAGCCTGTGCCAGTCGTTTCCGACCTTGTTCGATGCCATCGATTCCTCCCCGACCATGGAACTCGACAGCGTCGACAAGGCCGTGTACGGACGGGTGGTAGAGAACTGCTACCTGTGCGACATGTGCTACATGACCAAGTGTCCGTACGTGCCGCCGCATCCCTGGAATGTCGATTTTCCGCATCTTATGCTGCGCGCCAAGGCGGTCGCGGCCAGCAAGGGCGGTTTGAAACTTCGCGAGCGGGTGCTCAGCGCCACCGAGACCGTCGGTAAGATTGCCGGCATTCCCGTGGTGTGCGAAATCGTCAATGCGGCCAATCGCAACGCTGGCGTGCGCAAGCTGCTCGACAAGACTCTCGGTGTCGATGCGCGCGCGCCCTTACCGCAATTTCACTCACGCACCGCGCGTCAGCGGCTGCAGGGCAGACTGCGTACCGATCTGCCGGTGCGGCCGAGCCCCGAGACGCGCGGCCAGGTGGCGCTGTTCGCCACCTGCTACGGCAACCGCAACGAGCCGGAGCTGGTGCAGGATCTGGCGGCGGTGTTCGAACACAATGGCATTGGCGTGGTGCTCACGGCCAGGGAACGTTGTTGCGGCATGCCCAAGCTCGAGCTCGGTGACCTGAAGTCGGTGGACGAATTCAAGCGCACCAACATTCCCGAGCTGCTGCGCCTGATCGATGCCGGGTACGACGTGGTCGCCCCGATCCCGTCGTGCGTGCTCATGTTCAAGCAGGAGCTGCCGCTGATGTTCAGCGACGATGTCCAGGTCAAGCGTGTTGCCGAACACATCTTCGATCCATTCGAATACCTGATGCTGCGGCACAAGGCCGAATTGCTGCGCACGGATTTCACTGGCCGACTGGGCAAGGTCAGCTATCACGTGCCCTGCCATCTGCGCGTGCAGAACCTCGGCCTAAAGACGCGCGATGTGCTGCGCCTGGTGCCCGATACCACGGTGGAAGTCATCGAGCGTTGCTCGGGCCATAACGGCACCTATGCGGTCAAGAGCGAGTTTCGCGACGCTTCGATGAAGATCGGCCGCCCGGTGTTCGAGCGGGTGCAGAATTCCGGGGCCGATTACTACGCCAGCGACTGTCCCATGGCCGGACACCAGATTGAGAGCGGCCTGACCGACGCGCGCGCGCCCACGCACCCGCTTAAATTGCTGCGCATCGCTTACGGGATATAGCGGTGCGCAAGCTCGTGGCCGCCGACCTGATGTCGCTGGAACAATATGCGCGCGAGCGGCCGGTATTTCGCGCCCGCATGATCCAGTACCGCCGCCAGCGCCAGCTCAGTATCGGCGAGCATTGCACCTGGAGCTTCGAGGACCGGCAGACGATTCAGTACCAGGTTCAGGAGATGCTACGAACCGAGCGCATCTTCGAGCCTGAGGGCATTGCCGATGAGCTTGGTGTCTACAACTCGCTGGTCCCCGATGGCAGCAATCTCAAAGCAACGCTGCTGATCGAGTACGTGAATCCGGCAGAGCGGGCGCAGAAGCTGATGGAGCTGCGCGGCTTCGAGCGCCGGTGCTGGATGCGCGCCGAAGGTTTTGAGACCGTGTTCGCGGACGCCGATGAAGACCTGGCGCGGGAAAACGACATTAAGACCTCGGCGGTGCATTTCCTGCGTTTCGAATTCGCGGCCTCGATGATCGCCGCGCTCAAGGCCGGCGCGGGGCTCGCGGCCGGAGTTGACCTGCCCGCATATCGTCACAGCGTCGAGCCTTTGCCGCCGGCGCTGCGCGCCGCATTGCTGCAGGATTTCGACTGACGCGACCGATGGTCAGTGCCGGGAAATATCCGGTGCTGGCTGCGTATCGGCGTCGCTCAGCGTCTTCAGGAAAGCGATGACGTCATCGATCTCGGTGTCGTTCCAGACTGGTGCCGCGTTGCGCGCGAGTGTCAGCGGCAGATCGGTGACATCGACGTTGCCGCGCCGATCGGCGGGCAGATCGTCGAATTTCAAGACTCCGTTGCCGACCTGCGGATACCACAGCTGCGGATCGGTGTCGCGCCGCACGTAAAAGCGCAACGCCTCGCGCAAAGAGTGGAATTTTCCGTTGTGAAAAAAAGTGCTGCGTGTGGCGACGTTGCGCAAGGTGGGAGTCTTGAACAGGCCGCAGTACTGGGCTTGTGCGGCCTGATCCAGGCGTAACGGGCCGCACAACCCCAGATCGAAGTAGTCGCGCACGGCGTTGGCCTGTATCTGCGGGTTTCGCGGCACACCCAAAGCCTCAAACTGATAGTCCGTGAACAAGGGATGCGAGCTATCGGCCCCCTTGCGGTCGGGATGGCAGCTGGCGCAGTTGCCACGTCGCGGATCATCGAACAGCGCCAAGCCGCGCAGCTCCTGAGGATTGAGCGTCACTGTTCCATCCAGATAGGCATCGAACCGGCTGCTGTAGGGATGAAAGCTCGGGTCTTGCAGCTCAAAACGTTCCAAGGCCAGTAGTGCGCCGTCGTAGGCGCGGGCCGGATGCCGGAAGACGTGGCGACCAAACACGCGCCGAAATGCCTGGGCGTAGGGCGCGCGCCGGAGCTTGTCCACGATCGCCGCTGGCGAGGGGTTGGCCATCTCGCTGGGTGCCAGCAGCGGAAATTCGGCCTGCGCGTGCAGGCTATTGAAGCGCCCGTCCCAGCCAAAGCCGCCCACCGGGGGTTCATCGCCTTCGAGCAGCCGCTCCGCCGGATTGGACACGAACAGTCTGGACCAGATCGGGGTTCGATTGAGCGTGTAGCGCAGTGTCGGCACCGCCCGCGTGCCCTGACGATCGCCTCGCACACCGCCCAGCTGCACTGCCTGGCCATCGGGCGGACCATAGGCATGCGCGGGGCTGTGACAAGTGGCGCACGCCATGCGGCCGGAAGCCGACAGCGAAGGATCGAAAAAGATCTGTCGGCCGACGCCAACGATGTCCGCCCGGGCCTGCGGCATCAGCAGCAGGCCCCAGCACAATGCGTTAGCGAGTTTTGAAAACGCTGACATCCTCGCCGATGGTGTCCAGGTGATAGCCGGTGCGCGGATTGTCGGCGGCATATCCCAGGTGCGTCCCCAGGCCGAAGATGTCCTCCAGGCTCTTGAGCAGCGAATAGTGATTGTAGGCAACGCTGGAGCGACTCCCCGGCATCACGAACGGGGACAGCAGCACGGCGCCGATGCGATCGCCGCCGTAGCCGTCGAACACGATGTTCACGACCTTGGTAGCGGTATTCACCACCTTCAGCCGTCCGGGCCGGTTGGCGCGGATGTTTGGTCCTGGCAGCTGCCCGCAACACGTGCTGCCGGTAAAGGTGATGTCGATGATGGTCTGGCCGGTGCTGGGATTGTCGTGGACACTCTGTGTGTAGTTGCTTTCATCGAAGGTGATGATTAACAGGCCGTCGCGCTGATAGGCGGGCGAGGCGAGGATTATCGGCACCCAGCGCTTCAGAAACGCATCAGCCGAAGTCAGTCCGCCCGGCTTGCCGTTGGCGCAGGTGGTGCCCTCGGCACCGGTGCCGCTGCCATCATGGCCGTCATCGCACAGGTTGGGCGTGATGAAGGCGAAATTGGGCGTGCGCGCGATGTCGGCCAGATCCGCGCTGAGCTGCTCAAGATTGACCACGTTGGTGGCGCAGCTGGAAGAATCGATGATGGAATGGAAATACATGAACGGGTTATGCCGCGTGGCGTAGGCATCTCCCGACGGCACGGCGCTGCTGGGCGCCTCGGCCGCGCTGGCACGGTCGGTACCGATGCCAATGGGCGGATGTCCGCAGACCTTGGGTTCGCGCGCCGGATCGTTGCCCATGTCCTGCATGTAGCCACGCCAGCGCAAACCTTTGGCGCTGAATTGATCGGCCAGGGTTTTCACGCCCGCCGGATAAATGCAGCCGCCGCTGGCGATGACCTGACCATCCGGCGTAGTGCCGGTCTGCACCACGTCGTTGTAGTTCGTCGCACCGGCATTCAATCCCGGCAGGCAGTCCTCCTCAGTATCCGGGGTCGGTGCCTGACCGCTGATCATCGAGATGTAGTTGTCCAGGCTCACGTGCCCGGTGCCGTAGTATTGAGTCAGCAAGGCACCCATCGGCACCAGGGTATTTCGCAAATACGGGTCCTGGGTGCTGTCACCGAAAGTGTTATCGAAGCTCTTGTTCTCAAGAACGATCACCAACACGTGCCGGATCCGGGCTGCGGCCGTGCTGACTGGCGCGGATGGCGCGGCATCGGCGCGCGCGGCGCCAAGCAGTGCCAGCAACAGGCCGGTGACCAGCCGCGCGGTCGGCGCGATGGGCCTGCTCACCTTGAAAGCGGCGGCCGCGGCCCCAGAGTACAGCCCGACATGAGTGACGCATTGCATATTGTTTGTCCGAGCTGCGATGCAATCAATCGTATCCCGGCCGCAGGTCTGGAACAGCAGCCCAAGTGCGGGCAGTGCCACGCGCCCTTGTTCCGCGCGCAACCGGTCGAACTCACCAATGCCAGTTTTCACAAGTACGTGCAGCGTAACGAAATTCCGTTAGTGGTGGATTTCTGGGCGCCATGGTGCGGTCCCTGCAAAGTCATGGCCCCTCACTTTGCGGCGGCTGCGGCTGCGCTCGAACCGCGGGTGCGGCTCGCCAAAGTGAATACCGAGGTGGAGCAGGCGCTGGCCAACGAGTTCGCGATCCGCAGCATTCCCACGCTGGCCCTGTTCCAGGGCGGCCGGGAAATTGCGCGCCAGAGTGGTTCGATTGGCACTTCAGACATCGTCCGTTGGGTGCAGAGTCGCATCTAACTCGGCTATGAATATCACCGACGCCGGACGCGCGGTCTGCGGATGCAGCGGCTCGCGCATTTCCAGCACGCGCAGACCGTGAGCGACCAATAGCCGCAGCCAGCTGTCCAGGGTGCGGAAATACCACGGCGCCGGACTAAAGGCCGCGTCAAAACCGTCCCACGAGCCTGCGCGCCAGCCATCGCAGTAGGGGTGCTCGCCGCAGGCGACCAGCGGGTGCAGGGTTTGAATCACCAACGTCGCCCGCGCGCCCATCAGACGCGGCATGGATCGGATCAGTCCTTCGACCGACTCCCGGCCGAGCAGTGCGAAATTGCACACCACCACATCCGCCCGCGCCAGTGTCATGCCGGCGGCAATCTGCTCGTACGAGCCGAGGCGAAACTCACCGCCGCCGGCCAGCCGCGCGCGCTCGACCAGTTCCGGAACGGCGTCGACTCCGAGCACCGTAACGCCGTGCGCGGCCAGGGCGCGCGCCAGCCAGCCTTCGCCACAACCGATATCCAGCACCAGGCGCGGAGCGCGGCTGAGCACGGCCTCGACGATGGCGCGGTCGGTGGCCAGCAGCCGGCTCTGAATCTGCCCCTGACGCACGGCCAGCGCCCAAGGCGCGGCGTTGGCATGCCAGCTGGCAAGAATCTGACCGTCGTTGAACTGATCGCTATCCATGGCGCGCTTTCACGCGCCATTATCATGGAAAATCCGGCGGGTTGATGTAGCCTGCGCGGATGCCATCATTCGACGCCGTCTCCAAAGTGGATCCGCACGAACTCACCAACGCCGTGGATCAGGCCAAGCGCGAGCTGGACAAGCGCTATGACCTGCGCGGCACCAATGCCCGCTTCGAGCTCGAGGGCGAATCGGTCACGCAGTTTGCGGCCAGCGAGTACCAGCTCAATCAGCTGCTCGACATACTGCGGCTGCGCCTGTCTGCCCGTGGCATCGATCCGCGCTGCCTGGATCTGGGTGAGGTGGAGATCAATCTGGCCGAGGCCCGCCGCAGCATCAGGATCAAGCAGGGCATCGAGCAGGTTTCGGCCAAAAAGCTCGTGGCCGCGCTCAAGGATGCCAAGCTCAAGGTCGAGGCGCAGATCCACGGCGATAAGCTGCGTGTCAGCGGCAAGAAACGCGACGATCTGCAGTCGGCCATGGCGGTGCTGCGCAAAGCCCCGTTCGATCTGCCGCTGCAGTTCGAAAACTTTCGCGATTAGCCGCCGCTGGTGAAATTGCAACGTCGGGCCGGGTAAACTGCAGCGAGCCATGAGCAGCTCATTACGCGACCAATTGATCCAAGCCGGGCTGGTGACCGAGAAGCAGGCCAGGCTCGCCAGTCAGCAAGGGCGGGCGCCGCAGCAGTCGCGTCATCAGCCGCCACGCATCCCGGAACAACAACTGGCCGTACAGCGAGCGCAAGCCAGCAAGGCCGCGCGCGACCAGGAACTCAATCGCCGCCAGCAGGCTAAGGCCGAGCGAGCGGCGGTGCGCGCCCAGGTGCGGCAGCTGGTGGAACAAAACCAGGTTCCCAAAGTCGAGAGCGATGACTATTACAATTT
>DASXLF010000688.1:0-1632 GCA_036496405.1 Steroidobacteraceae bacterium
TCGGCAGGTCACCCGCCTGACGGATTCGGCCTCTGCCTGCAAGGCTGACGCTGGTCGGAATGGCCACCGTGCGAATCATTCGGCGTGCCTCCACCAGGCTGGCTGCGGGAACGGGCTGCGCGCGGATCGGTGATCGCCGCCGCCGTCTTTGATCGTTCCGAGGCGCGCCTGACTCACTGCACCCCTGCCCGGAATCCGGTAGAGGTTGTGATTGCCTGGCTGAATGAACGGCACCCGCGCGGGTCCATTCGAGATACCACCCAGGGGAAACGCACCGGGCCGGGAATTGAGGATCAGACCGAGGTTGCTGCCTCTCGCGGGCGCTGGCGTGAGTCCTGCCTGAATGCGCCACGCCTGATACTGCTGCGCTGTCACCAGTTGATCGGGATCGATGGCGGGGAAGGGCGGCGCAACCTGAAGCACACCAGTTGCCTGGGTGTAGTAGTAGTTCCACTGCGCCACGGTCAGCATGCCGCGCGGATCGTTCCCGAGCGTCGCGGCGATTTGTGGATCGCTGCTCGCTGCAATCAGTGTGGCTGCTGTGACGGGCACGGCTGACGGCAGGATGCCCTGTAGCCGCACGCGCGGGCCGATGGGTCCCAAGTTCCGTGAGAGCTGCGTCTGCGTTCCCTGACGAATGAAAACCCCATCCACCATGAGGTAGTTAAAGCCGTCATTGCCGGGGGCGAAGGTTCCGCGCGCCTGGTTGGCTGGCAGTCCGAGCATTGCTGCGAGGATCGAACCGGGATTGACTCCGAGCGTCGTCGCATACTGCGCGAGGATGTAGGAGCTGATCGGATTCGCAGGCAAAGACTGCGGTCCGGAAAACGGGGTGGAGTTCAACATCGCGAGCTGTGCCTGATCGTCCTGGCGCGCGCACTGGCCCGATGCGGACATCGTGAAGCCGTCCATACACACACCGTTTGCCGGGTCGCGTGGCGTGGCTGGCGTGGCTCCGGGCGGGCAGTTCATCAACACTGGCGTGTTGCCGTAAGCCCAGCAGCCGCCCGGCAGCTGCGTTGCGCCTGGAGTCCATGGACCTATCGGGCTGTTGTTGGTGAGCTGCGGGTCGCCATCGACGATGGAGTTGTTGAGCTTCGCCTGCACGAGCGACGCGGCGCGCGCGGCTTCCGCAGACATCGGCCCGCGCATCCGGGTGCCTTGTAACGTGACTGCCTTTGCTACAGGCGGCGCGCTGCTCGATTCGGTCATGACGGCATACGTCGCACCAGAGGGCTGCTGCACCAGAACGGGCGCGGCGCTGGGTGCGATGAAATCACTCGGGATAGAAGTCTGCTGCACAACAAACGGGCCTGCCGCTGCGGGCGGCGGCAGTGTGGCGCTGGCGGCTACGGCAGTTGGTTGATTGAACATGGCCGATATCTGCGGCCAGAAATAAAACAGGGCGGCAGCTCCTCCGGCAACCACCAGCGCTTCAGTTCCCGATGGGTTCTTTGCTTTGCGGTTCATCGGCTCTTTCCTTGGTTCTTGAGGTATGCGAGCGACGCCACCGTGCCGATGATTCCCGCGACGATGATCCACGCGCGATCGGACGACGACGGGTTCGATGGTGCTGCAGCCGCCGCTGCGATCGCGGCGGGCGACGGCACGCCGGTTACGGCCAGGCTTCCG
>DASXLF010000689.1:0-7393 GCA_036496405.1 Steroidobacteraceae bacterium
GCGGGAATCGATCTTGTAGCTGCTGCTAAAGCGCGTTAGTCTGCCGCGCT
Organism: Steroidobacteraceae bacterium; assembly: GCA_036496405.1. Taxonomy (GTDB): domain Bacteria; phylum Pseudomonadota; class Gammaproteobacteria; order Steroidobacterales; family Steroidobacteraceae; genus FEN-1191. The sequence continues at coordinate 51 of DASXLF010000689.1, forward strand.
ATATAAAGTGAGCACGATGAATGAAGCGAGCCTTGATCACCGGCATCACGGGCCAGGATGGCGCGTACCTCGCTGAGCTGCTGCTCGAGAAAGGCTATGAGGTGCACGGCATCAAGCGTCGCGCCTCATCCTTCAATACCGAACGTATAGATCATCTGTACCAGGATCCGCACGAGCGCGGCGTGCGCCTGCACCTTCACTACGGTGATCTCACCGACGCCAGCAATCTGATCCGCATTATCCAGCAGGTACAGCCGCACGAGATCTACAACCTTGCGGCTCAGAGTCACGTCGGCGTGTCGTTCGAGACGCCCGAATACACGGCCAATTCCGATGCCCTGGGCACTCTGCGCGTGCTCGAGGCCATCCGCATTCTGGGGTTGGGTGACACGACCCGTTTCTATCAGGCCTCGACCTCGGAAATGTTCGGCAAGGTGCAGGAAGTCCCGCAACGCGAGACCACGCCGTTCTATCCACGCTCGCCTTACGGCGCCGCCAAAGTGTACGCGTACTGGATTACGGTCAACTATCGCGAGGCCTATGGCCTGTACGCCTGCAATGGCATTTTGTTCAACCACGAATCGCCGGTGCGCGGCGAGACCTTTGTGACGCGCAAGATCACACGTGGACTAGCGCGCTTCCGTGAGGGACTGGACGAATGCATTTTTCTGGGCAACCTCGATTCCTTACGTGACTGGGGCCATGCGCGCGACTATGTGCGGGCGCAATGGCTCATGCTGCAGCAAGCCGAAGCCGAGGATTTTGTGATTGCCAGCGGCGAACAGCATTCGGTGCGCGAGTTCGCGGTACGGGCCGCGATGGCTATGGGAATGCGCCTCGAGTGGCAAGGCGATGGCATCGACGAGCGCGGCATCGATGCTGCCACCGGCCGCGCAGTCATCAAGATTGACCCACGCTACTTCCGTCCCACCGAAGTTGAAACGCTGCTCGGTGATGCCAGCAAGGCCCGCGATAAGCTCGGTTGGGTCCCGGAAACGGATTTTCAAACGCTGGTGACCGAGATGGTCACGCAGGACATGGAATTGGCCAAACGCGATGCCGTCATGGCGCGTCATGGCTTCAAGGTCTATCAGTATCGAGAGTGACGGCTTTCGTGTACCACTCGTCGATCTTCGTTGCCGGGCATAACGGCCTGGTGGGCTCTGCCATCGTGCGCCAGCTGCGTGCCGCGGGTGCCGATCAGCTGCTGTTTCGCACGCGCGCCGAACTGGATCTGAGATCCGCGGTCGCGGTCGAGCACTTCTTTGCCGAACAGCGGCCGCAGTACGTGTTTCTGGCCGCGGCCAAGGTCGGCGGCATCGAGTCCAATCGCAGCCAGCCGGCGCAGTTCCTGCGCGACAGCCTGCTCATTCAGACCAACGTCATCGACTCAGCCTACCGTCATGGCGTACGCAAGCTGCTGTTTCTGGGTTCAAGCTGCATCTACCCGAGACTGGCGCCGCAGCCGATCGTGGAGGATAGCCTGCTGACCGGTCCGCTTGAGCCCACCAACGAGTGGTACGCCATCGCCAAGATCGCCGGCCTGAAGATGTGCCAGGCCTACCGGCGAGAATATGGCTTCGATGCCATCTGCGCCATGCCGACCAATCTCTACGGGCCAGGCGATAACTTTGACCTCAAGCATTCGCACGTGCTGGCGGCGCTTATGCGCAAGTGCCACGAGGCGAAGCTGGCGCACGCGCAGTCGGTCGAAGTCTGGGGCACGGGCACGCCGCGGCGCGAATTTCTGCACGTCGATGATCTGGCCGCGGCGTGCTTGTACCTGATGCAGCATTACGCCAGTGAGGACCCGATCAATGTTGGCTGGGGCCAGGATCTGAGCATCGCCGAGTTGGCGCGCCTGATCGCCGATATAGTCGGCTTCGGCGGTAGTCTGCGGTTCGATCCAACGAAGCCGGATGGCACGCCGCGTAAACTGCTTGATACATCGCGCCTGACCGCGCTGGGGTGGCGCCCCGCGATCACGCTTGAGGCCGGGCTCGCCGCTACCTATGATTGGTATCGCTCGCAATCACACACCCAAGGATGAGTTAATGAAGTTCAATCTCGCCGCTCTAGCCGTTTTGGCTGCCGTTCTTGCTGCCGCTCCCGCTATCGCCTCGGCCGACGCCACGACCACGGGCAGTGGATCCACTTTGGCCGCCCCCATGTTAACCGCCTACCACGGCGTGCATCATCGACGTCACCACCACCACCGCCGGCACCGCCATCCGCATCTCACGAGCGCTGCGACCGCTCTTTGACGGGACCGTTGGATGAGCCGGCCTGGTTGCTCTGGGCGCGAGAGCTGCAGGCACTCGCGCAGACCGGCCTGACCTTCTGCCGCGACGAGTACGATCTCGAGCGATACCGCCGCATACGCTCCCTTGCGGCGGAAATGTTCGCGCGCGGCTCCGGGACGGCACTGGCGCACGTCGAGGGATTGTTCGAGCAGGATCTGGGCTATCCGACCCCGAAAGTCGACGTGCGCGGCGCGGTATTTCGCGACCAGCGGATTCTCATGGTGCGCGAAGTCAGCGATGGCGGCTGGACGCTACCCGGCGGATGGGCGGACGTCAATCAGTCGCCCAGTGAGTGCGTCGAGCGCGAGGTGCGTGAGGAATCGGGCTTCGAAGCTCGCGCCATCAAGCTCGCGGGCATTTACGATTATCGCCGCCAGGGCCACGTCCGGGCCCATCCTTATTCCATATACAAGCTGTTCTTCATCTGCGAACTCACCGGCGGCGAGGCGCGGGCGAGCATTGAAACCAGCGCTGTGGATTTCTTCGCGCGCGATGCGCTGCCCGAACTGTCGTCCGGCCGCACCAACGCGGCGCAGATCGAACGCATGTTCGCGCACCGGCACGAGCCGGCCCTGCCTGCCGACTTCGATTGAGGTTCAGGCGGCGCGCCGCAGCGCCGCGCCGATATCATTCCAGTGCCACAGTTCCAGTTCGCCGCTGCGCCCCTCGATCAGTGCCGAACAGCTGTCGACCCAATCGCCATCGTTGCAATAGAGCATACCGTCGAGCTCGATGAGCTCGGGACGATGGATGTGCCCGCAGACGATGCCATCGACACCACGGCGGCGCGCCGCTTGCGCGGCCGCTTGTTCGAACTCGTGGACGTACTTCATGGCATTGCCCACCCTATTCTTGAGGTAGCCCGCGAGCGACCAATACGGGTAGCCCAGGCGGCGCCGGACCGAATTGACCAGCCGGTTCGCACCCAGCGTCACATCGTATAGTCCGGAGCCGAGCGCGGTGAGCCAGCGGCTGCACTGCACGGCGCCGTCAAATTCATCGCCGTGCATGATCAGCAACTTGATGCCGCGCGCCGTGGTGTGCACGTAGTCACGGTGAATTTCCAGATTGCCGAAACTGGCGCCGCAGATTTCGCGCATCTGCTCATCGTGGTTGCCTGGGACATAGATGACGCGCGTGCCGTGCTTGGTCTTGCCCAAGATCGTGCGCAGCACATCGCTATGCATCTGTGGCCAGTAGAAACTGCGTCGCAGGCTCCAGACGTCGACAATATCGCCCACCAGAAATAATTGCTGCATCTGCACGTGACGCAGGAAATCGAGTATCAGGTCTGCCCGGCATTCGCGTGAGCCCAGATGCAGATCGGAGATGAAGGCGCTGCGGACGTGAATGACCGGGCGGTGGGTGCCGTTCATGGGCTCACAATGCCGGTTGTGCATGACAGCAGCATGGCGACTGGATGAACGCTACGTGACTTCAGCTCCAACAGCCTGGCGCTGCGAGTTAAGGTAAATTCTAGAACCTGGTTGCGCCGGAAGCTGTGCCGCGATGAGCATCGCGCGTGCAGTCATATGTTGGTGCATCGCTATCAGGTCTTGGTCCAGGTCGGTGCAACGAACTATCACTGGCAGCGGTCGCGCGAATCATGGCCGGCCATCGCGCCGTTGATGTCGGCACGCCGTTCGCAGCGCCGCGACGCATTATTTCAATGACATGACGCCACATTGTCGCGGCCAACGCTAACGGCCGGTACGTCGTTAGTGCCTCGCGAAGGGCTGTCCCGATCCTTGGCACGCCCGGTGCATTGAACAGCCGTACAAGAATTTTGCGAAATTTTTATTTGCAGACGGATAAAAACGGCTGGGCAGTGTCGCGGGATTTGAATGTGTCTTCGTCTGTAATCGTCAAACAAAGTTAGGGAGGCGCACTACATGCGCAAATATCGAACCGGATTAGTCGTTGCGTCCTTGGGAGTGTTAACAATCGCGGGCAGGGCGTGGGCCGACGAGGCGCCTGCCGCCGCTGCTGCCGCGCCCGCGGCGCCGGACGCCGCAGCCCCGGCTCCGGCCGCCGCGAAGCCCGTGTTGCCGTCCGTGTCCGATCTGCTGGATGCCTCAGGGCTGACGGCGACCGGTTATGTGAGCGGCACGTTTGGTTACGAGACCTATTCCGCCTCGGCAGTTCCGGTGCCGGCGGACTACAGTACGTTCACGCTGCAGCAAGCGGCATTCACTCTGGCTAAGCAGCCGACCGCCGGCTTCGGCGCCCTGGTGAACGTCATCGCCGGCCAGAACATTTATACCGCCAACTACGGCTACGGCACCGGCATCTCCAAGACCTCGACCGAGCTGCAGCTGGCGCAGGGGTATGCGCAATACGCCGCCGGCGCAGTGACCGTGATGGCCGGCAAATTCGTCACCCTGGCCGGCGCCGAAGTGCTGGCCTCGTCGGGCAATACCAATATCACCCGCTCGCTGCTGTACTCCTTCGAGCCCGTGACTCACACCGGTGTCCGCCTCACCTATGCCGCCAACTCGACCCTGAGCTTGATCGTAGGCGTCAACAATGGCTGGATTTACAGCGACGAGCTGGCTGCCAGCGGCGGCAAGACACTGGAAGCCGGCATCGCCTGGACACCGTCCAAGGCCTTTTCGCTGACGGTGCAAGGCTATACCGGCGATGACACCAACTTCGCCGGCGTGCGCGACGCCAACCATAGTCTGATCGATGCAGTGGCTACCTGGAATGCCACCTCGTCGCTGAGCCTGATCGCGAGCATCGACTGGGGGCAGGTGGGCAGTGCCTTCGGGCCCGGCACCGGCAGCGCCAGCTGGACCGGCGTTGCGGGCTACGTGAACTACGCCATCAGTGACACCTGGCGGGTATCGCTGCGCGGCGAGTACTTCGATGACAACAAGGGCTATCTGACCGCCACCGGGCCCATAGCCCCGGTGGCACCCGGTGTCGATCAGAAACTCGACGAAGGCACCGTGACTTTCGGCTATGACCCCACCAAAAACGTCGAGCTGCGCGTGGAAGGCCGCTACGACACTTACGACGCGCATTCGGTGAAGGTGGCACAGGGCTGGCTTGAAGCACTCTACAAGTTCTAGGTCCTGTGGGTTGGATCGGTATTACAGCGTTTAAAAAGCAGGGAGTTGCAAGTCATGGGAAATGATCTGAAAGCGAACAAAACCGGCTGGCTGACGCGGCCGATAACGGGGGTGCTGGCAGTGCTGTTGCTGGCGATCGCATTCGGCACTCATGCCGTCAAGACCTGGGCCGATGAAGCGCCGGCCGCGGCGGCATCGGCAGCTGCGGCACCGCCTGCGGCGCCTGCGGCGGCGGACGCCAGCGCCGCGCCGGCCGCGGCACCGGCGGCTGCTCCGGCTCCCACCGAGCCGGTGATCGTGAAGTTCAGCGACATCAATTCTGGCGACACCGCCTGGATGCTGACTTCCACCGCGCTGGTGCTGATGATGACCATCCCGGGACTGGCGCTGTTCTACGCGGGAATGGTGCGCAAGAAGAACGTGCTGGCGACGCTCATGCAGAGCTTCGCCATCACCTGCCTGGTCAGCATCCTGTGGTACGCCGTCGGCTACTCGCTGGCCTTCACGCCGGGCAGTACCCGCTTTCTGGGCGGAACCGGGCGCTTCTTCATGAAGGGCGTGGTCTACATGCACGATGCGTCCAAGCTGAGCGTATCGCACCTGGGCCTGACGATTCCCGAGACCGTCTACGCCATGTTCCAGGCCACGTTCGCGATTATTACGCCGGCACTGATCTGCGGCTCGTTCGCCGATCGCATGAAATTCTCGGCCATGCTGTGGTTCATGGGCATCTGGCTGATCGTGGTGTACTGCCCGGTCGCTCACTGGATGTGGGAGCCCTCGGGCTGGCTGGCCGCCACGCAGTTGGATTTCGCCGGCGGCACCGTGGTGCACATCAATGCCGGCATCGCCGGTCTGGCGACGGCATTGATGCTGGGCAAGCGCCAGGGTCTGGGCAAGGAATCCATGCAACCCTATAACCTGACGTTGACCGTGATCGGCGCCTCGTTGCTGTGGGTGGGCTGGTTCGGTTTCAATGCCGGATCGGCGGTTGCCTCAGATGGACGCGCCGGCATGGCATTTGCCGTCACTCACCTCGCCACCGCGGCTGCCGCGCTCGCCTGGATGTTCACGGAATGGCTGACCAAAGGTAAGCCGAGCGTGCTGGGCATCTGTTCCGGCGCCGTGGCCGGTCTGGTCGCGATCACTCCGGCTTCGGGCTTCGTTGGCCCGGGTGCCTCGGTGCTCATCGGTGCCGCGGCCGGCGTCATCTGCTACTTCAGTTCCACCTCGGTCAAGCGAGCCTTCGGCTACGACGATTCGCTGGACGCCTTCGGCGTGCATTGCATCGGCGGCATCGTCGGTGCATTGCTCACCGGCGCCCTGGTCAGCAAGGAGATTAGCGGCGCGGATGGCAGCGTGCTGCTGCAGTTGCGCGGCGTTGGTGCAACGCTGATCTGGAGCTTCGTCATGAGCATCATCATCCTGAAGTTGATCGATCTGACCATCGGATTACGTGTCACAGCCGATGATGAGCGGGAAGGGCTCGACATCTCGCAGCATGGAGAGAGCCTTGAATAACAACACACATCGAAGGACCGATGAACCCGCGTTGCTATTAGAGGAGTCTGGGTCATGAAACTGATCACTGCGATCATCAAACCGTTCAAGCTGGATGATGTGCGGGCGGCACTGACGGAACTGGGCGTGTCAGGGTTGTCCGTGTCCGAGATCAAGGGGTTCGGCCGGCAGCGCGGTCATACCGAGCTGTATCGCGGCGCCGAATACACCGTCGATTTCGTGCCCAAGTCGCGTATAGAAGTCGCGGTCAAGAGCGCCATGGTGGACCAGGTGGTGGATGCGATCCTCAAGAGCGCAAAAACCGGCAAGGTCGGCGATGGCAAAATCTTCATCAGCGACGTCCAGCGCGTGGTTCGCATCCGCACCGGGGAGACTGACGACGCCGCGCTGTAGCTGATCTGCACGACGCACGGCGCGGGGGCGGAATCGGACGCAACGATTCGCG
>DASXLF010000690.1:0-2632 GCA_036496405.1 Steroidobacteraceae bacterium
CCTCGATCCCTTGGCGGGCCAGGTAACGGGGCAGCATGTTAACGATGTAGCCCATGCCACGCGGAAACCAATAACTCAGCAGTACAACTCTCAATGCACTCTCCATCGTGCCTGCAACACTCAGCTCGAATCGCCAACGCGCGACTGCACCAACATGCGCAGATTGGCGGCGCCGCCCAGTAGCCAGGTCCACAACGCAATTACGCTGACCATCACGGCGATGTACGCCGGCAACCGCCAGGCGATTTCTGCAATTCGGTGCACCAGCAGGCCGAGCAGCAGCGCGGTGCCCGATGTGAGCAGGCCTATTACGCACGCGTGGCGAAATCCCTTGAGCTGAAAGCCGCAAGCAACGAAGGTAAACAGGAAGTAGATCCAGTAGTACCCAAGCGCCAACACCCCGAATACCCAGGTGACTGACACCGGATCGGTGAGCTTTGAGAGACACGCCACCACTATCACGGCTACCGTGGTAAAGGACGCCTCGAGCGCAAGCGCAACGTGTTGTCGCCGGAATGAATCGAAGGCACGATCCAGCCAGCAAGTTGCCGCGAGCAGCAGCGCCGGCGCCGCCAGCGCCTGCAGGTAGGGCCCGGTACCACGCCATTTGTCCGACAACACGGCGTCGGTAAGCACTGGTGCTTCGATCGCAAATGCCAGGTACGGCACGACCAGCACTACGAACGTCGCCTCGACGAGCCCAGCGGCGAAACGGCCAACCGCCAGCTTGTCGCCGCGGCTTGCGATGCCGTAGAACACCGGCGAAACGGCGCTGTAGATCAGCGAGTTCGGCGCAAAGGTCACGCGATACGCCAGGCCGAAGCGCCCCACCGCCGCCGCGCCCGCACCGAGCAGTAACACTATCTGCACGAGGCGGTCGCGCGCCGAGGAGGCAAGTGCATACCCGACCATGTAGGTGGGAAAGCGGCGGTACTTGCGGGCGGCGATCCTCATGCCCCGCAGCGCACTCGCAGGCGTCGGCACCGGGAATCTCGCGCGCGGGCCGGGACCCACCAGACACAGGACCTGGAACCCGAGAGCACAGGCGTAGCCCCAGACCAGCGCCGCGAGCGGATTCATGACGGTGGCGAATGACAGTTGCGCAACCACCTGCACCAGGCAGAACACGAGTTGCGCCCATCCCATTCGCAGAAAGCGACCACCCCTTACGCACCAGCTGCCGAGGCAGCGCTGCAACGCGCCGAGCATCGTCGCCGTCGCCAGGGCGCAGCCAAAGTGCAGCTCGACAGCCGCCCAGTTGTCCGGCACCAGCCGCAGCAGCTCGGCTGCGAATGTCGCGCCGACGATCAAGGTCGCGACCGCCAGCGCGATCAGCAAGACCAGCGCGGTGAGTGAGGCAGCGATCCCGGGGTTTCTTGGCAGGACGATAGCGGACTCGTACCTGACTCCGGCCAGCACGCTCAATACGGTAAACGCCCCGACAAAAACCACATATTCACCGTAGGTGCCAGGATCGAAGACCCTGGAGTAAGCCGGCAGCGTGCCGACGATTATGAGTTGTCCGGCTGCAGTCAGAGCACCTAGGCCCGCCACCCGGGAAACGACACTGGCAGCCATGCCGGGTCAACTCAGCCAGTGGAGCCCGTGTTTGAGAAAGCGATACAGGTCGAGCCCGCGGCCGAACGCCCAATGGTTTTGCAGATTCGGAAAGTCGCTATAGCGCCTCTTCGGGGTCGCCATGATGGCGGCGAACTCTTCGCGCGTGATGCCCAGTTTCTTCGCCACGAACACGGTGTCCGGCTCCACCCAATCCGGCGGATACGCGGGCGTAGCGATCTCCTCCAGCGCCGCCGCGCGTGTCATCTGCCCGCTGCACACCAGCGTCGACAGGTGCATACGGCGTTTGTCGTAGCCGAACTTGTGCGGAAGAATCCACCCCTGGTAGAAGCGTGTGTACACGGACTCGTAGTGCTTGCCGCCGTAGTCCTGCCACCCATAGCTCTCCGCCAGCAGGCGCTTGGCGGCCGCCTTGTCATAGTCCAGGTAATCCAGCAGGAATACCCAGCGCGGCCGGTGCAGCACGATGTTGAGCACGAGCCGCGGCACCGATATCAGTGGAAAGTGCTTGAGGCGCTTGCCGGTGAACTGCCGATAGACACTCCTGATGTAGCGGCTGTCGAGATGGCCTTGCGACCACTCGCGCACGTGGATCCCTTCGGTACGCAGGTTGATGCCACTCAGACAGTAGCCGACGCTGTGCCGCGCGCTGGCTTCATAGAACGCCGCGACGATGGCGTGATCGGATGGGATCTCGGAATCGGGCGTGGAGGCGCGCAGAAACGCCAGCTGCAGCTCGCGAAATTCCTTCCAGTTGAGGACGTCGGTCGAGAGATCGATGTGCAGCGGCTCCAGGACCCGCTTGATGTTGCCCACGGCCTTCTCGGAGTTCCAGCCGTTGTCTACGTGCACCGCCAGCGGACGCAGTCCGAGCTCTCTTACCTTGATGGCGACGAAGCTTGAATCCACTCCGCCGCTCACGCCGATGATGCAGTCGTAGTCCTTGCCGCGACCGTGGCGCTTGATATCCTCCACCAGCTCGGCGAGCCGCCGCGCCCGCTCCGCCGGCGGCAGGTTGTAAATCGCCGGGCGGGCAAACCATGCCGTGCAGTGG
>DASXLF010000691.1:0-12550 GCA_036496405.1 Steroidobacteraceae bacterium
ACGTCCAGCAGTGATGGCTCGGACAGGTCCTCGGGGACTGTGCCGCTGAGCAGCGCATCGCCCAGTGTCCGTTGCAGCTCACGCAGCGCAGGCATGGGCTGGACTCCCGCTGCTGCGCAAACGATCGGCGGCCTGGCTCGCCTGCTCCTGCAGCACTTCGAACGCCGGAATATCGGTGTCCCATTCGATCAAGGTGGGTCGCGCGCCGAAGCAGCGCAAAGTTTCCTCGTATAAAGCCCACACGGGTGCTGCGACAGCCGAGCCGTGATTGTCGATGCGCAGGATGCGGCCGTCAGCGAGTGTGCGCATCGCATGGCCGGCGAGATGCAGTTCGCCGATGGCGTGCGCCGGCAGCGCGTGCACATAGGTCAGCGGATCCCAGCCGTGATTGCTGGCACTGACGAAAATATTGTTGAGATCGCACAGAATGCCGCAGCCGGTGCGGGCCGCCACGGCGGCGATAAATTCCCACTCCGGAATACTCGAGTGTGCAAACTGCAGATAGGTGGATGGGTTCTCCAGCAGGATTGGCCGCCCGAGGGTTTCCTGGGTCTGCTGCACGTGACGGCAGACCACCTCGAGCGCCTCCTCGGTCATCGGCAATGGCAGCAGGTCGGCGAAATAGCGGCCGCCGGATATGCTCCAGGACAGATGTTCCGACACCAGGCCCGGCTCGATGGCCTGCGTCAGTTCGGCCAGCCGCTGCAGGTGCAGGCCGTCGAGCCCTTCGGCGCTGCCGAGCGATAGTCCGACTCCGTGCAGTGACAACGGATAGTCGCGGCGCACTGCTTCGAGCGTGCGTCGTGCCGGACCGCCGCCAAAGTAGTTCTCGGCATGCACTTCAAACCACGGCACCTCGGGGCGCGTGCGCAGCACCTGCTGATGATGCGGGAAGCGCAGCCCGATGCCCGCGGCGGCGGGAATCGGGCCGGCTTGCCCCGTGAAAGCCAACGGATCGGACAAGGCATTCGCCTTACATGGCCTGGGTGGTGCCACCGGCAATCTTGGCGCAGTCGCCAGCCGGCACCAGCACGAACGACTTCGGGTCGCGCGCGGCGGTCGCCTGGCCGGCGCAGGAATGAGCGCCCGCGGCACAGTCGTTCTTCGCCACCGCATTGATGCCGTAGCATTTCTCCAGCTTGGCTTTGGCGGCGCTGGCCTTGGAGGAATCGGCCATGTCGGCGGCCCGTACCGGCGCCTGCAACACCAGCGCGAGACCCAGGGCGGCCGACAGTGTCGAAGCCGCCAATACGTATCGATTCATGTTAAATCCCCTCTGTTCTTGCATGGCCCCGGTATTGAGGTCCTGCGGGTAAGTTCGAGTGCGCGAGCAAAAGGTTACACTTCACTGGTGTCCAGTGCTCCTTCGCATTCGCAGCGCGATCGCGCGTGGTCCAATCTCATGCGCGCCGCGCAGGCCGGTGATCGCATCGCCTATGCGCAATTGCTGCGCGAGATTACCCCCTTCGTGCGCGCCATGTTGCGGCGCCACTGCTCCCACCCTCAGGACATCGAGGAGATGGTGCAGGACACGCTGCTGACCCTGCATCGCGTGCGCCAGACTTACGACCCCAGCCGCCCTTTCAGCCCTTGGCTGGGCGCCATCGCCGCGCGCCGCGGCATCGACGGATTGCGCCGGCGTTCCCGTGTCACCCGTCACGAAATCAGTGTCGAAATGGAGAGCATTGAAACCTTTGCCGATCCCAGAGCGAATAGCGATACAGAAGGTGTACGTGCGGCGGGCGAGATCGAGGAGCTGTTGCGGCGGCTGCCGCCCGGGCAGCGTGCGGCGCTGGAGGCGATGAAGCTCAAGGAGATGACGCTGGCGGAAGCCTCGAGGGCCTCGGGTCAATCGGTGGCGGCGCTCAAAGTCAATACCCACCGGGCGCTCAAGGCACTGCGGGCACTTTTCCGGGAGCAGTGATGCAGACGGATGAAATCATCGAACAGCTGACCGCGCAGCTACAACCGGTGCGGGTGCTGCCCTCGCCGGCATGGCGTGCCCTGCTGTGGCTGGTCTTGGTGGGCGCCGTCAGCGCCGCGCTGATCGTGGCTTTCGCGCAGAGCAGCGCCCTGCAACGCATGACCAGCATGCGCGTGATGCTGGAGTGCCTGGGAACGTTTCTGACCGCGATCACCGCCATCGTCGCGGCCTTTGAATTATCGGTCCCGGATCGCTCGCCGCACTGGGCGTGGCTGCCATTGCCGCCGTTGCTGTTGTGGCTGGCAGCCAGCGGCGCCGGCTGTTGGCGCAATGGCCTGAGCCTGCACGGCCCGGGCGGACTGGCCGGCGAGAGCCCGCACTGCTTCGCGTTCATCACCGCCGTCAGCGTGCCACTGGCCGTGCTGTTGTTCTCGATGCTGCGCCGGGCACGCCCCATGGATCCGCTGCCGGTGGCCGCCACCGGCACGCTGGGCGTCGCGGCGATGGCAGCATTCGTACTCGAATTCTTTCACCCTTTCGACGTCACCGTGATCGACCTGGCGCTGCATCTGGCAGCGGTCGGCCTGATCGTGCTGCTGGGTACGGCTTTGCGCCGGCCCTTACTGGCGGCAAGTTAAGAAAGCGGGCCGTCGGACCGGCCCGCTACGGCTGTGGGTCAGTGCTGCCTGTTAGCGCCGCCGGAACCGAACGCGTCCGCGCCGAGCTTGCCCTTGTTGCCACTGCTGGCATCCATGGCATCGAATACCTTGTTCTGGTACGCGATGAACTCCTCGTGGGTCACCATGCCATCGCCATTCGCGTCGATCTTGTGCATCATCTCCATGGTCTGCAGACCCTTGGCAAAGCCTCCGGTCGCGAAGCTGGCCATCTGCGGTTTGCTGCTCATGAACTCCTTGGCGTCGACATTGCCATCCTTGTTCTTGTCCAGCATCGCGTAGACCTTGTCCTGAAACGCGGTCCACTCTTCCCGCGATACGGTCCCATCTCCATCGGTATCGATCTTGTGCATCAGCGCCATGCTGCGAAGCCCGCTGGAGTAGCCCCCGGTAGCGAACGAGGCCATGTCGTCCGCGAGCGCACCCGAGCCGTAGCCGAGGGCGATCGCGCAGGCCGCGGCGGCCATCGTGCCGCAAATCAGGCGAATAGTGCTCATTAGTCTCTCCTGTTAGGTAGATCTGAATCTTTATTGGTATTCGTGCGCCGCCCGAGGTTACAGACCCACCGCAATTGCAGCAAGGGCCGCGAATCGGTAATCGCACCAGGGTGATCGTTCAAAGCAGCTCGATAGCGATGGCCGTGGCTTCGCCGCCACCGATGCACAGCGCGGCCACGCCGCGCTGCAGTTTGCGGCTCTTGAGCGCATGCAACAGCGTCACAATGATGCGCGCGCCCGAGGCGCCGATGGGATGACCGAGCGCGCAGGCGCCGCCATTGACGTTCACCTTCTCATGCGGCAGAGCGAGATCGCGCATGGCCGCCATGGTCACGACCGCAAACGCTTCATTAATCTCATAGAGATCGACGTCCTGAGGGCGCCATCCCGCAGCCTCAAGCGCCCGTTGAATCGCACCGGCCGGCGCGGTAGTGAACCATTCCGGCTCATGAGCATGGCTGGCATAGGCGACCACACGCGCCAGCGGCGTGGCGCCTGCGGCGCGCATCGCCGGCTCGCTCATGAGCACCAGGGCCGCGGCGCCATCGGCGATCGAAGAGGAACTGGCCGCAGTCACGCTGCCGTCCTTATCGAACGCCGGCTTGAGCTTCGGAATCTTACTGATGTCGCAGTTGTAGGGCGGTTCGTCACGATCGACCAGCGTTTCACCCTTGCGGCTCTTGACGCTGAGCGCCCCCAGTTCGGCGTTGAAGGCGCCGCTCTCGCACGCCAGAAGCGCACGCCGGACTGACTCGGCGGCGAACGCGTCCTGCTCAGCACGCGCAAAGCCGTATTTGCGCGCGGTGACGTCGGCGAAGTGACCCATCAAGGCGCCATCGGCCGGATTCTGCAGGCCATCGTAGAACATGTGATCGAGCACCTCGCCGTGCCCAAGGCGCAGACCCGCACGCGCCTTGGGCAGCAGATACGGCGCGTTGCTCATGGATTCGAAGCCACCGGCCACCACCACGCGCGCCGAGCCGGCGCGAATGGCATCGCAGCCGATCATCGCCGCCTTCATGCCCGAACCGCAGACCTTGTTGATCGTGGTCGCCGGCACGCGCGTGGGCAGCCCCGCGCCCAGCGCCGCCTGACGCGCCGGCGCCTGACCCAGAGCAGCCGGCAGCACACAGCCGAGCAGCACCTCATCCACCTGTTCGGGGGTGACGCCGCTGCACTCGAGCGCACCACGTACCGCGGCGGCGCCCAGTTGCGGCGCCGTCAGTGGTGCCAGCGCGCCCTGGAACGCGCCGATGGGAGTGCGCCGCGCGGCAACGATATACACCGCCTGGGCATCGCTCATTGTGTTTGCAGTGCGGAGTGGAATTGCGCCGAAGTGCGCTCGCGCAGCTCGGCCTCGCTCACGCCGGGCGCAAGCTCGATCAGATCAAAGTGTCCCTTACGGCCGGTGCGCCGGAATACCGCCAGGTCCGTGATCAGCATGTCGACGACGCCGGCGCCGGTCAGCGGCAGCTCGCAGCGCGGCTTGAACTTTGGCGAACCGTCGCGCGCCACGTGCTCCATGACGACGATGACATAGCGCACACCCGCCACCAGGTCCATGGCGCCACCCATGCCCTTGACGACTTTGCCGGGAACCATCCAGTTGGCCAGATCGCCGTTTTCCGACACTTCCATGCCGCCGAGCACCGACAGATTGATGTGTCCGCCGCGGATCATGCCGAAGCTGTCGGCGGAGGAGAAATACGAGGTGCTCGGCAACTGCGTGATGGTCTGTTTGCCGGCATTGATCAGGTCGGGATCCTCATCGCCCTCGTAGGGGAATGGTCCCATGCCCAGCATGCCGTTTTCGGATTGCAACACCACCTTCATGCCGGCCGGAATGTAGTTCGCCACCAGCGTCGGAATGCCGATGCCGAGATTGACGTAGTAGCCGTCGCGCAATTGCTGCGCCGCGCGTTCGGCCATTTGTTCACGCGACCACGGCATTGCCACCCCGCTTGCGTACGGTGCGCTGCTCGATGCGCTTACTGTAGTTGCGCCCGTGAATAATCCGCTGCACGAAAATACCGGGCGTGTGGATCTGATCGGGATCGAGATCGCCGACCGCCACCAGCTGCTCCACTTCGGCCACCGTCACTATGCCGGCTGTGGCCATCATGGGATTGAAGTTACGGGAAGTCTTGCGATAGACCAGATTGCCCTCGGTGTCACCCTTCCAGGCCTTGACGATCGCAAGGTCCGCGCGCAAACCGGTTTCGAGAACATAGGTCTCGCCGTCGACCACGCGCGTCTCCTTGCCTTCAGCCACACGCGTGCCGGCACCGGTGCGGGTGTAGAAGCCATAAATGCCGGCCCCGCCCGCGCGGATGCGCTCGGCCAGGGTGCCCTGCGGGTTGAACTCGATCTCGATCTCACCGGCCAGATACTGGCGTTCGAACTCGCGATTCTCACCCACGTACGAGGAGATCATCTTGCGGATCTGATGCGTGCGCAGCAGCAGTCCCAGGCCGAAATCGTCGATGCCGGCATTGTTGGAAATCACGGTCAGATCCTTGGCGCCGCTGTCGCGCAACGCCTCGATAAGCCGCTCGGGAATGCCGCACAGCCCGAACCCGCCGGCCATCACGCTCATGCCATCGCGCAGCAGCCCGGTCAGCGCCTGCCGGGCGCTGTCGTAAACCTTGGCACTGTCGGCGTGCGCAGCGGTGCTCATGCCGGAATGATACCTCCAACCGGGGTGCCGCTATGCGCCGGCCTGCATCGCCAGTGTGCCGCTGCGACCGGGCACGGTGCCGGTTACGACCGGGCGCGCCGGCAGCTCCCCCGGCGCCATGCCGGCCAGCAGAGTGCGCATGGATACCAGCTCATAACCCTGGGACTGCCAGCCGCGCAGCAGGCGTTGCAGCACCGGCAGCAGCTTCATGCCTTCGAGCTCGGCGTGCAGCGTGAAGACATGATGCGCAAACGGCGTACGGGTGCGCGCCAGCAGGCTCTCATGCACCTGCTCCGGCCCAATACCATCGAGGCCGATCAGTTCATCGAGCGTCGGCAAAGTGGTCGGCAGTTGCGGGCAGCGGCTGCGACGCCCTTGCAGCAGCGGAACGAACGGCGCGGCACCGCGTGTATCCGAGGCGTAGAGAAAGCCGATCTGCTCCTCCAGCTCCAGGGCCGCCTGATTCATCTGCCAGCCGGCCGCACCGTGCACCGTGGGCGAGGCATCGAACACCTCGCGAAAGCGCTCCACTGCCAACAACATCTGCCGGCGCGTCCAGGGTTCGCCGCGGCGGCTCACGAAGTCCTGCCAGCTGGTGTGATCGAAACAATGAATGCCGACTTCGAAACCCGCGTCGCGCACGCGGCGCATCACCGCACCGGCGCGGCGGCCGATATCCGGTCCGGGGAGCAGCGTGCCGTACAGCAGCGTGCGCAGCCCGTAGTGCTCGAGCACCGACGTGCGCGATACCTTGCTGAAGAAACCCGGCCGGAACGCGCGGCGCAGGGCGCGCCCAGTGTGATCCGGCCCCAGGCTGAAGAGAAAAGTGGCATCGGCGTCGGCCGCCTTGAGCGCATCGATCAGCGCCGGCACGCCCTCGCGCGTACCGCGCAAGGTGTCGACGTCGATCTTCAGTGCCAGCTGCACAGGTAGCGCCCCGGCATGCTCAGGTACGCGGCTCCTGCTCCAGCAACTGGCCCGCCTGGGCGATCTCGCCCTTATAGGCGTCGAAGATCTGCCGCAGCGCCTCCTGCATGCTCACGCGCGGCGTCCACTCCAGATCCGCGCAGGTGTTGTCGATCCTGGGCACGCGGTTCTCGACGTCCTGATAGCCCTTGCCGTAATACTCGGCCGCGGTGGTATCGATGAGCCGCACCTTGGCAGCGTTATCCCGGTATTCCGCGTAGGTGGCCGCGACCTTGAGCATCTCGGTGGCCAGTTCGCGCACCGACAGACTGTTGGCAGGATTGCCGACGTTGTAGATACGCCGGCTGGCGCGACCGTCTTTGTTCTCGATCATCTTCATGAGCGCATCGATGCCGTCGCTGATGCCGGTGAAACAACGGCGCTGGCGCCCGCCGTCGACCAGGCGCACGTTCTCGGCGCGGACGATATGGCCGAGAAACTGCGTGATCACGCGCGAGCTGCCTTCCTTCGCGGCATGCATGTTATCCAGTCCCGGGCCTACCCAGTTGAACGGCCGGAACAGCGTGTAGTCGAGCTCATCGCGCAAGCCGTAGGCATGGATCACGCGATCGAGCAGCTGCTTGGAACAGGCATAGATCCAGCGCGGCTTCTCGATCGGGCCGTACACCAGTTCGGAGGCGTACGGATCGAACTCGCGGTCGTGGCACATGCCATAGACTTCCGAGGTCGAGGGAAACAGCACCCGTTTGCGATGCTTGACGCACAAGCGGATGATTGCAAGATTAGCCTCGAAATCCAGCTCGAACACCCGCAACGGCTCGCGCACATAAGTGGCCGGGGTCGCGATTGCCACCAGCGGCAGCACGACGTCGCATTTCTTGATGTGGTATTCGATCCATTCGCGATTGATGGTGATGTCGCCCTCGAAAAACTGAAACCGCGGGTTCTCGCGCAGCCGCTCGATACGCTCGCTGAACATATCCATGCCGTACACGCGCCAGTCGGTGCTCGCCAGGATGCGTGTGGAAAGGTGATGGCCGATGAAGCCATTCACGCCGAGGATCAAAACATTGTTCATCGTCGATTCACTCCATGACCGGTCTGAGCGGCAAGGCGCGCTCGCCGAAGCGCCGGTGAAACGCCTCGGCGCTGCGCAGGTCCGCGCCGAACTCGAATTCCAGTATCTTAAGGGCGCCGTCGTGGCACAGCACATACAGCTCGCCCTGGTGCCAGCGCAATGTCGGCGCGCCATCGGAACCGCGCGCCGGCGCTGGCGGCGAGGATACCGGCAGCGAACGCAGAATGCGCATGCTCACACCGTCCGCTTCGGTAAAGGCCCCCGGATAAGGCGGCGCCACGGCGCGGATCAGATTATGCGCTGCGCGGGCGCCAGCTCGCCAATCGATGGCGCCATCGCGAGCGCTGCGGGCGCCGAAATAGCTGCCGGTCGACAGATCCTGCGGTCGGTGCGGCGCCGTGCCGTCGAGCAGCCCGGGCAGGCAGCGCGACAAGGTCAACTCCGCGGCCACGGTGACTTTGCGGAATACCTCGATCGACGTGTCGTCCGGCAATATCGGCACCGTCTGGGCGCCGACGATGTCGCCGGCATCGGCCTTGAGCGCCATGGCGTGCAGGGTCGCGCCGGTCTCGCTCTCCCCGCGCAGCACCGCCCAATTCACCGGCGCGCGGCCGCGGTACTTGGGCAGCAGCGAGCCGTGCATGTTGTAGGCTCCGCGCACTGGCAGCGACAGCAGTTCGGGCCCGAGCATGGCGCGGTAATAAAACGAAAACAGAAAGTCGGGGCGCATGGCGCTGACCTGGCGCACGATATCCGGCGCGTTGGGATCCGGCGGCATGAGCACCTCGATGCCGTGCCAGGCCGCGTGCTTAGCCACGCTTTCGAACCAGATGTTCTCGCCGGGCGCATCCGCATGCGTCAGCACCAGGGGCACGTCCACGCCGTGCGCCAGCAGTGTGCGCAGGCAACGCACGCCGACATCGTGATAGGCCAGGACCACCGCGCGCGGCGCGCTGGCCGCGGCGGCCACAGTCAAGGCTCATCCTCGCGGTGCTCGAGTACCTGGCCGACGATGTACCGCGGCCGGTGCCGGACTTCGTCATAGATGCGGCTCACGTACTCGCCGATCAGACCGACGCCAAACAGCGCCACGCCGATCAGGAAGAAGGCGATCGCAAACAATGTGAATACGCCTTCGGCCTCTGGGCCGATCACCAGGCGCCGGATCACCAGGAATATTACGAACAGTACCGACAGAATGGCGATGCCGATGCCGAAGCCCGAGAACCACTGCATGGGCGCGGTGGAGAATCCGGTCATGAGATCGAAATTCAGCCGCATGAGCTGGAACAGCGAGTATTTCGATACCCCGGCGCCACGATTCTCGTGGCCGACGCGGATCTCGGTCGGCGCAGTCGCGAAGGTAAAGGCCAGTGCCGGCACGAAAGTGTTGTACTCCGAGCATTGATTGACAGCATCGACCACGCTGCGCGCGTAGCCGCGAAACATGCTGCCCTGATCGGTGATGCGCACGCGCGTCGTGCGCTCGCGAATGGCGTTGATCAGCCGTGAAGCGTAGCGCCGCCACGCCACATCCTTGCGCTGAATGCGAATAGTACCGACGTAGTCGTAACCGGCCTGCAGCTCAGCCAGCACCCGTGAAATCTCCTCCGGCGGATTCTGCAGATCCGCGTCCAGCGTGATCACGTAGCGGCCCCGGCTTTGGGCAAAGCCCGCCAGGATGGCGCGATGCTGGCCGAAATTGGCCGCGAACAGCACCACGCGCGTGACGTCAGCGCGCCGCTCGAACGCATCTTTCAGCAGCGCCGCGGAGCGGTCGCGACTGCCGTCATTGACGAATACGACTTCATAGCTGCGCGCCAGCGCGTCGAGCGCCGGATAGAGCCGCGCGAACAGGGCCGGCAGCACCTGCTCTTCGTTGTATATCGGAATGACGACCGACAGCTCCGGCACCGGGCGGCTCATGGCGGGCGCACGATGCGCGCGATCTGCGCGCAAACCCGGTCCACGTCCTGCTCGTGCATGGCCGGGAACAACGGCAGCGTGGCGATGCTGCGGCCAATGCGCTCGGCGTGCGGAAATTCGCCACGGCTGAAACCCATGGCCTTGTACAACGACAGCAGATGGATCGCCGGGTAGTGAACGCCAATGCCGATGCCGGCGGCATGCATGGCTTGAATGAAATCGCCGCGCTCGATGTGCGCTGGCAGCACGATCTGGAACATGTGCCAGTTGCTGTGCTCGAAGTCCGGCACGGGCAACTCACAGCCGAGTGAGCGATCGAAGTGCTCGAAATAGCGGCGTGCCAGCACTCGCCGCCGCGCGGTGAACTCCTCCAGCCGCCGCAACTGTCCCAGGCCGATGCAGGCGGCGATGTCGGTGAGATTGTGCTTGCCTCCCGCCACCGTGGCATCGAGAGTGCCGTCCGGAAAGCGCTCCACGCCCTGCAATCGCCAGAGCTCGCACCGGCGGGCCTCGTCGGCGTCATTCAGCACCAGGCATCCGCCTTCGCCGGTGGTGATGTTTTTGTTGGCATGAAAACTGATCGAGATCAGATCGCCGGTAGCGCCGATGCGCGCCCCGGCCCAACTCGAGCCCATGGACTGCGCCGCATCCTCGAGCACGCGCAGGCTGTGCTCCCGGGCGATCTCGTACAGGCGCGCGCGATCGACCGGCAATCCGGCCAGATCCACCGGCAGCAACACCCGCGTGCGCGGGCTGAGCGCCGCCTCGATCAACTCCGGATTCATGTTGCGCGTGACCGGATCGACGTCCACAAACACCGGACGCGCGCCGGCGCGCACAATCACATTGGCGGTGGAAACCCAGGACAGGGGCGAGGTAATGACTTCATCGCCCGGGCCGACGTCGGCCAATGCCAGGGCGATTTCCATGGCGCCGGTGGCGGAACTCATCACGCGCACTGGCCGCCCGCCGCAATATTGGGACAATTGCGATTCGAATTCGCGCACCTGCGGCCCGCTGGTGATCCAGCCCGAGCGCAGCACCGTGCCCACCGCGTTGATGGTTTCCTCGTCGATCGACGGGCGTGTGAAGGGAAGAAAATCCTGGCTCACGTCTACCTGCTTGTCTGTCAACTGCGCGCCACGAGCCAGACGCCGACGATGATCACGCCGATGCCGGCCACGCGCACCATATTCAAATCCTCGCCGAACAACATCCAGGCCGCGATGGCATTGACCACGTAACCGACCGACAGCATGGGGTAGGCGATGCTGACTTCGACGCGCGATAGCGCCAGAATCCACACCAGGACACTGATGGCGTAGCACAACAGGCCGCCCAGGATGGGCGGATTGATTGCGATGCGCTCGATGATCGTCCAGGCATTGCCGGCAGTGAGACTCACGTCGGCAATCGCGCGCGAACCGGCCTTCAGCAGCAGCTGGGCCACGGCATTGAGCAGCACTCCCGTCAGGATCAGCGCCAGATCCGCGCTTCTCATCGTCTGATCACCGCGACCGAGGACTGTGCAGTGTATATCACGTGCATCGGCAGACCCAGTGCCCGCAGCTGCCGGTAGTCCTCGGGACGCAGTACGGCCAACGCATCGCTCTGGCGCTGCCACTCGTCGGCGAATTGCCGCAGATCGGCAATCCACAGCCCGGGCTCCTGCCGCAGGCCGAAATCCAGTTCGCCGCGATAGCCCACCAGCGTGCACGGACGGCGCCAATAGAATGGCAGCGGCTGCAGGTAGTCGTTGACGCAATACACATGGGTCGCGTCCCCGACCCACGGCCGGGTGTGCTGTTCGAGCGCAATGACAGCTTGCATGCGCGGCAGCTGGTCCGCCGACAACAGGGCACATTGCGCCAGCATCCAGCTGCCCAGAGCCGCAGCCGTTGCCCCTGCCAGCAAGTGCGATCGCCGCGCGAGCGCGACTCCGGCGATGACCGCCAGTCCGAGCAGCAGGAAGGCAGCGGCAAATCCCAGGATGCTGGGTGTGGAGGCCTGCGCGACCAGCGAGGCGGCCGCCGGCAGCCGCCACAGTGCGCAGATCAGCAGCGCCAGAGTGACGGCAGCGATTGCGATGGCGGACAGATGGCGCGCAAAACCGGCCGCACTCATGCTCGCCAGACGCCGGCCGATCAACAGCGCCAACGCCGGCACCACCGGCAGAATGTAGGGAACGAGCTTTGATTGCGACAGGCTGAAGAAGGCGAATACCAGCAGCGCCCAGGCCAGCAGCATGGCCGTGCCGCGTTCCCCAGCGTGCGCGCCGCGCCACGCCTGGCGCAGCGCGCCCGGCAGCAAACTGGTCCACGGCAGCAGGCCCAGCGCCAACACCCATACGAAAAACCACACGGGCTGGTAGCGATCGAAACCGTCGCGGCTCAGATAACGCTGGAAGTGCTGCACGATGAAGAAGAAATGAGCGAACTCGGGATTGCGGCGCGAGACCAGCACGAACCACGGAGCGGCAAGCAGCGCCAGCGCCACCACAGTCCACCAGGGCTGCGCGCGCAGCGGCAGTGTCCAGTCGCGGCGCCACAGCACATACACGCAGGCCACCGCGCCCGGAATCAGTATTCCTACCAGGCCTTTGGACAGCACCGCGAATGCAACGCCCACTCCCAGCATCACCGGCAGACGCCAGCGGCCGCGGGTTGCAGGCTGCTGCGCCAGCAGCGCCAGTGCGCACATCGCGATCTGCAGTCCGAAGCTCAGGCCCATGTCGAGGGTCGCGATTCTTGCCATGGCCAGGTACAGCAGCGAGCTGGCCTGAACAATGACCGCCAGCGCCGCGCTGCGCCGATCGTAGAGTTGTCGGCCCACGGCCCAGGTCAA
>DASXLF010000692.1:0-1536 GCA_036496405.1 Steroidobacteraceae bacterium
AGCGAGACCAGGAGGATGCTGGCGCGCATCAGAAAGCGTGTCGTCGCGTCATCGCGCAACGGCAGATCACCGCCGAGGTAAAGCGCCCAGGGCAGCAGCAGCCACAGATAATAATGAGTCCAAGAGATCGGGCTCGTGAGCAGCGCCAGGTTGATCATCAGACAGAGTTCCAGGAGGTTGCACGGGCTCGGCGCGCCCTCAGCCATCACCACCGGGGCGCGCCGATGCGCGCGCCAGATCAGAACGAAAGATCCGCCATACAGCGCCGCGAACATCAGGAAGCGCGCGATCCGGTGAAACGTCGTTGGCACCAGCGGCGGGTCCCAGTGGATCAGAAATTCCTCGCCGTGCGACAGACGAACCAGGAAGCCGTCGACCGACTGAACATTGTAGGCTGGGATGTAGCCGTTGAGATAAGGCATGACCCAGTCCTGATACCAGGCGACGTTACCGTCGATGCCAAACAGCAGCAGGGACAGCAGCGCCGCGACACCGATCGTGGTGGCACCGCCGGCCACGATGGCCCAGCGCTGGCGCAATACGAAATAGAAGCCAAGCAGCAAGAGCGGCAGCTTGATCAGGGCGCCGAAGCCGAACACAAGGCCGGCCGCGTAGTCATGCTTGCGGCGCCAGAGCGCGAGCCCCGCCACCAGGAACAGAAGGATCACGTGCGAGCTCTGGCCCTCGCGCAGGCTGTTCACGATCGGACCGCTGATCAGAAACAGCAACGCCAGCAGGGCCGCATGCGGTGGGTCGAGGCGAGTGGATCGCGCCAGCAGCAGGTAGGCTCCGAAGAGAGCCACCATGCCGATGACACACCACACCCATCCGGCCCATTCCTCATCGACCAGCATGAACGGTACATAGAGCCAGCCCACGATTGGCAGATTGGAAAAGCCGCCCTTCTCGGTCAGTGGCCAGGTGGCGCTGAGACCATCCTCCCACAGCGTCTCGGCCGCCGGCCAGTTGGCCTTGTAGAAATCGGAGAAGAGGGCTGACGGCTCGGAGAACTGCCAGACGATCACATGGATCGCGATCCCGCCGAGCACGGTCACCAGCCACATCGCCGCACGGTTATCGGTCAGCCGGTCGAGCGCGGCCGCAATGCCGTTGTTCGTCATGGATGTGCCGCCGCGGCCGCGCCTTTCTGCCCTCTTGCACGGCCACGCCCGTCCGTGTGGGAGCCGAAACCTAACCGCGATCCCCCGCGGCGGCAACCAGTCCGCTCACGGACGCTCGAACGATCCGACCGCGATTTCCTCGGGTCCGCGCGCGGGAGCGTTCGCGGTGATGGACGGCCGCGTCAGCACACACCAGATGATTGCGCCGACATAGAGCACCAGCGAGGCCCACTCGCGCGAATTCTCGATCGGCTCGACCCACCAGAATGACAACGAGAACGCCGCCAGGACTGAGACTCCGATCACAAACCGTGCGAGCCACCAGCGCGGCACCAACGCCGCCAGCAGGACTGTCCAGACCAGATACCAGGGCCACAGGTGGGCGATCCCCACGAACGAGATCGCGCTCATGATC
>DASXLF010000693.1:0-1940 GCA_036496405.1 Steroidobacteraceae bacterium
TTGCATCCCACGACACCAGCCGCTCCAGCAGGCACATGGTGCCGCTGTGCGGAATTCGTCGGGCGATGCCTGCCTGGTCCAGTGTTTGGGGTGCGGTCATTCGACTTCCTTGAGATCGGCCACGAGCAGAACATTGGCAAAGGGCGTGCCCTTGCTCATCGGGATGCTCTGCACGGAAAAACCCAGGCGCCCCAGCAGGGCCATCCAATCCTTGAGCGTGCGGCCCCACGTAGGCGACACGCGATGCCCCCGAACACGCGTCACCGTTCGATCGACCCACTGGCTGATCGCGAAGCCGCGACGGCTGGCCGCGTCGCCGACGCGCAACAGCAGTCGGCCGCCCGGCTGCAACGCATCGCGCACTCGGTGCAGGACGCCTTCCTGGGCTTCGAGATCAACGTAGTGCAGCACGTCGAGGATGACCACCAGATCGCTCGGCGGCAACTCGGCCTTGCACATGTCGGCGCAGACAAACCGCGGCGTAGGCTGCAGATGCCCCACCGAAGCTTCGGCGCGCGCGACATCCTTCGGCATCAGCTCGATACCGGTGTAGCGGGCATCTTTCGCCGTGGCAGGCCATGACGCAGGCCATTCGCCCGGCTGCGCCTGCATCGTGCTCATGGCCGACAGCAGACTCGCAAACAGTCCCTGCCCGCACCCGATGTCGACCACGCGACCGCGCGCTTCACCGATCAGGCCGCACTCGACGAGTCCACGAAAAACCGGATCGCGACCCAGCTTGCCGCGTGCGAAATGCCATGCAAAGTTGCCACCCTTCCTGTACGGCTCGGTCGCGCGCTCGTGCAATCGACGCCACGCGGCGTCCGTCGGGGTCCCCGCGCTCATGCGGACAAACCTTCCGGCAAAGTCACAGCGCGCAATCCCTCAGTGCGGATACGCGCCAGCAGCGGCGGCAGGACCTCCAGCACGACGGCGCGCCCCGCCGCGGTGCGAGCGGCATGGCCGTCGTGCAACAGCAGGATGTCGCCCGCCTTCAAATCGTTCGCCAACCTGCCGAGCACCGTCGCCGCATTGCCTTCGCGTGTGTCGAAGCCACGCCGCGTCCAGCTGACCAATGACAGCCCCATGCGATGCAGCACCGGCGCCAGGAATGGATTGCGCAAACCCGCAGGAGCCCGGAAACACGTCGGGCGCTGCCCGATGACCTCTTCCAGGACCTGCTGCGCCTGCGATATCTCCGCAGCAAAGCCGCGAGGCCCGAGCAGCGAAAAGTTGTGGCGATGCCGCGCCGTGTGGTTCTGGATGCTGTGGCCGCGCGCAACGATCTCGCGCGCCAATGCCGGATGTTCGAGCACACGTTCGGCAATGCAGAAGAAGGTCGCGCGCTGCCCATGCGCATCAAGCAAGTCGAGCACCTGCGGCGTCACTTCCGGATCGGGACCGTCGTCGATGGTGATGGCAACTTCCCGCCGATCGACGGCCGCCTGCGGCAGCCGCGTGACATTCGGCCCCAGAAGGCTGCTGCGCGGCGTCAGCCCGGCCGCGGTGATCACGACATGGTTCAGCACGATCGCACCGATCGCCCAGGGCGCCGCGCCGGGAACAAACAAGGCTGCGCCGATGGCAAGAAGATGCCAGCCGATGCTGGCGCGAATGATCGGCGGCCAGGGCCAGGATCCGGGGACTGATGCAGGAAGAACTTGCGGCATGAATCTCACGAGCGTAACGCGGGGCTGTGCGGATTTTCCCATCAGCGCTGTGCCGCAGGGCCCGCCACCTTCGGGCGCATGAACGCCGCCGACAACAGCAACGCCAGGAACGCGCCAGGCGCAACCACGCGGCCGATCGACGACAGCGCCGGGATGTTCGAGATCGCGATCAATCCGAACGAAATGACCGTCGTGAGATTGGCCAGCATCAGAGAGGCCAACGTGTCTTCGTCGGCCCGGCCGGTCTCGCGCAACTGGTCGAAGAAGAGC
>DASXLF010000694.1:0-6531 GCA_036496405.1 Steroidobacteraceae bacterium
ATCACCGGTGCGTGATGAATCGCCACTACCACCGCCGTGCCGTTAACGCGCGTTCCGAGCAGCATGGCGTGAAAGGCCGCGGCTACACCGGCGGCATCGACCGAAGCATGCGCACCATGCCCACCCGTCAGGTCGCGCACCGCCGCAACCGGGTCGCAGGTCGTAGGATCCAACACCGAGCGCGCACCGAGTCGCTCGAGCACCGCGCGCCTGCTGGCCGAAGGATCGAAAATAATGCTCTCCACGCCGCGCCGGCGCAGAGTCAGGTATACGCCGATGCCGATCGGCCCGGCGCCGTGAATCGCAGCGGTCTGGCCAGACTCGAGCCGGCAGCGATTGGCAACATTCCAGGCCACCGACATCGGCTCGATGAGCGCGCCCTGCCTCGCGGTCAGCCCCGGTGCCAGACGGTGTGCCATGGAACGGCGCACGACCGTGTATTCCGCGAGGCCCCCGCCACCCCGGTTGTAACCATGCAATGCCACCAGCGGACAGTGGTTGTAGTGCCCATCTAGACACCATAAGCAACCGCCACAACTCTCGAGCGGATCTACCGCGACCAGGTCACCAATCGCCAGGTCCTCGACGTCGGCACCGCAGGACACCACTTCGCCGCATAGCTCGTGACCCATGATGACCGGGTTCTGTACCCCGGTCAGGGGATGCGGCGTAGTGCGGGTCGTGATTGGACCATCGTAGTATTCGTGCAGATCGCTGCCGCAGATGCCGTTGTAGAGCACGCGCAACTTCACGTCGCCCGGCCCGGCCTGCGGTTCCGGCACCGACTCGAGTCGCAGGTCGCGGGCACCATGAAAAACCGCAGCGCGCATGGCTTCTCCAACATCCTCAGCATGGTTCAGAATCAGTCGATGGCCACATACATTCTGGTACATGGCGCCTGGCACGGTGGCTGGTGCTGGCATCCTATCGTTGCGCGCCTGCGCCAGGCCTCGCATGACGTGATCGCACCCGATCTGCTGTCACTGGGCCGCGATTGCACCCCCACCCGCACGATAACGCTTGCGCGCTGGGCCGAGCAAATCGCAGCACTGGTGCAAGCTGCGCCCGAGCCGGTGGTGCTCGTCGGCCACAGCCGCGGCGGCATCGTGCTGTCCGAAGTGGCCGAGCGTATCCCCGAGCGTATCCACACGCTGATCTATGTGAGCGCATTCCTGCTCGACAACGGGCGCTCGCTGCAGGACGCCGCGGCCGAGGATACCGATTCCTTGGTCGTGCCCGCCGTCATGACCGTCAACGAGGAACAACTGTCAGTGTCGCTGCATGAGGAGGCGGTGCGCGATATTTTCTACGGCCAGTGCAGCGATGAACAGGTGCTGCTGGCGCAGTCACTGCTGCGACCGGAGCCGCTGCTGCCGCTGGCAACACCGGTAAGCATCAGTGCCGCGCGCTTTGGGCGCGTGCCGCGGGTCTACATTGAATGCACACTTGACCGTGCGATGACGCATGCGGCCCAGCGGCGCATGCAGACAGCGGTACCCGGCAGCGAACGCATTTCGCTGCAGAGCGATCATTCCCCATTCTTCAGCCGTGCCGATGAACTCGCCGCAGCGCTGCTGCGCACCGCGCGCAACTCACGTTGCAAACGCAGCACCTGATCTTCCACGGCCTGCCGGCGTGTGCGTTCACCCTTGAGTTGTTCCACGGCCGCGCGCAGCGTGTGAATTTCATCGGCCCAGCGATCCTGGTGCGCCAGCTCGCGTGCCTCCGAACGCTCTGCCCGGCTGATGGCCTCATCACGCGCCAGCTGCGCCGCCGACAAGCCCTGCTCGGCCAGCAGTAGCCGGCGCTGCAGATCCCCAGTAGGCGGTGGTTCCGGTGCCGGCGGTAGGCGCAATTTCCGGCATACCTCGTATATGCGCGCGGTTTTCCCCGTGGCCCCGTACTGCTGCCGCAGTGCGGTCCGGAGAGCCCGTACGCTCACGCTCTGTCCAGTGCTGCCCAACGCGACGAACGCGGCGCTGATCTGCGCATCTGTCAGCTTACGGTTCATGACGTACTGTACCTTCCGCCACACAAGGGGTAAACGCTCCCCTTCGGGACACGCAGCGCGCGCGACCGAAAATTGTTCCACGAAAATGCACCGCCTTCAGATTCGTAAGCCACTGATACACAGAGGTAATTATCCAGATTCCGCCTTATAGCGCGGCGTATTGTTCCACGGCGACGCCCGTGCTGCTAGTTGCCCAAATCCTTGATGACCTGCTCGACCGCTGCGAACACATCCGTCTTGTGCGCGGTGCCCAACCCTTGGGGAAAGGCCAGCGTGACCTTGCCGCGCGCGTTGCGCGTGACAATCAGCCGACCGACCGCGCCCAGGTTGTAGTGCTTCTGCACCGGCTCGAACTTCTTGGAACGATCCAGGCTCGCGAGCAAGGCCTTGAGCACGTCGGCGGGCGAGCGCCCTGCTCGTTCTTTCTGCAACAGATTCTGCGCCGCCTTTAAAATCACTTCCTTCGCGCCCGGGCGATCCCAGAGGGTCGCGAGCTTGTAGGCGGCGTCCACCGGTACGGTGCTCTTGTCGGGGAACAGCTGAGAAATCGTGCTCTGTCGCATCAACGTGGCCGCCTTGACCAGCTTGCTGATCTGCCCCTTGGTCAGGCCGATCGCGTCGCTGAGCGCGTCCTGGGTGGGAAAGATCTTCGCCTCGAGCTGGGACTGAAACGATAACGCCCGCTCCATGGGCGTGATGTCCTGCCGGTCGGCGTTTTCGATATGCATCAGTACCGCTGCGCGCGCGTCGTCGGCCTCAATCACCCGAAGTTTGAGCTTGGCGTTCAGAAATTCGCAGGCAAAACGCCGCCGCATGCCGTAGATCAATTCATAGTCAAAATGCGGGTCGCCCGCCAGCTTGCGGGCCACCGCGGGCTCCTGCTGGCCGTCCTTGGACAGCGATTCGATGAGATCCTGGCAGCGTTCGCGCGTGTACCACGCCGCGGTGCGATTGTGATGTGCCCAGGCACGGCAACGTTTCGGGTCGACCAAGAAGATATTCTCGCGTTCCAGCGCGGGCGCTATGCGTCCGGTCAGTGCCAGCTCGGCCGCCGCCAATACCGGGCGGCTGAGCGAACTTTTCTCGCCCTCCGGCGCTGCGCGCGTGGCCCGCGCAATATCGCTGAGGTTCACGCCGCCGAAGATCTTACTGGCCATGGGTACTCCTGAACGTACTACAAGATTGGCTCTATGGTGTTACTATTCAATAGGTTATCGATGTTTCGTGACGAAACTGGCTGCCCTGCCCTCATGTGATCCCTCGTTGGCTCAGCGCGGTGGCCTTCGAAGGCCACTCCCGCAGGATGCCAAGTTCGATCTCCGCAAAGACGTTGTCCATCATCTGCAGCACCTGACGATCCGGTTTCACTTGTTCGTACGGTGTAATAAATTGCGCCGCCGAATTGATGACTGCGCTGGAATGGAAAAAAACGCGCTGGAAAACCGAGTCGCCGAAGCATGCCCGCATGACCTCAAAAAATTGCTTTTGGCTTTCGTAGCGCCGATCGAACAATGTGGTGAGCACAGAAATCCAGCGGTAGGTTTTGTCGGGGTCTAGTTGGCCGATGTAGTTATGGACCATGCGGAAAAACTGCACGGTGCTCGAGAAATCGAACATGCGCGCAGCGGAGGGCACCAGTAACGCATCGGCCGCGACCAGCACATTCACCGAAATCATTCCCAGCGCGGGCGGGCTATCAATCAGAATCACGTCGTACGCATCCGCGATCGTGTGTATGCCGTACTTGAGTTCGCTGAAGAAAGCGATGCGCTGGGCGGATGTGGGCTGGCCAGCCACACGCATGACGATGGCGATCTCGGCCTCGTACAGCGCCAAGCAGGCCGGGATCAGGTCGATGCCCGGGAAATAGGTGGGCCGCACAGCATAGCCCAACGACTTTTGATCGCTGGCCAGGTATGGCAGCACCGTATCTTCCTGTGCGATGTCGGCGTCCGGGACGTAGCCAAACATGGAAGTGGTGGTGGCCTGACTATCGGTGTCGATGATCAGGATGCGATAGCCTTTGAGTGCCAGGTAATGGCCCAGGTTGACGCAGGTGGTGGATTTACCGACGCCACCTTTGAAGTTCTGGCACGCGACAATCAACGGCGCGTCAGTCGCCGGGTCACGCCACGGCAGCGTGCCGAAGTGGGCGCGAAAGGCCTGGACTTGGGCCAGCGTGTAGCCCACGCGGCGATTGTTGCCCGGATTGCGGGGCGCTTCTCCCAGGCCGATCTCTTGTTCGGCACGGGCCAGCGTGGTTCGGTCCCGACCTACCATCTGTGCCGCTTCACTGGGGCTGAACAGCCGCTGCAGGGTCTTGCGCTGGTGAGGCTCGGCGCCCAGAACGTGCATACGATCGAGGAAGGTCTCGCTGCTCGCGATAATATCGCCTAGCTTGTCAATCGCTCGCACCGCTGGCACACTAATCTCCTTAGAGAGGACGTCATCCACGGATTTCGGGTCAAAACTACCAGAAATCCGTGCATGAAGCCAAGCAACGCGTGGCAGAGGGACTAACGCAGCATGGCCGAGGCCGCGGACGCCGCATCGTACAGTCGGCAGATCGACAAGACCTGCCAGGTATACAGGGATCTCGGCTTCCCGCCGGAGAAAATAGCGGCGCAATTGATACGCTCAGGCCACTGCCCGGAGCTGGTGCGACTGCGATTCCCCGAACTGCCCGCCGCTGCCTTTCCGGAGCCCACGCTTTCGCGTGCCGGCCAGCGCGCACTTGCGACAACGACCCAACCGGCGGCGCCCGTCGCCGCCATCCTGACGCGGCTGGCACTGCCGACGCCACCTTGCAGCCAATCCCAGCCCGCTGCGCCAGCCTCGCTGGAGCAGGGTATCTCTTTCCAGTACGTCCCCTTGATCCAGTGTTCCTTTCCACATGCCGACCCGGGCGAGGAGGCCACATTCACGCGTCACAACGGCTGGCTGGAACTCACTTTGTCAGCGACGCGACGCGATATGGGATTGCCCTACGGCGTGCCGGCACGTCTGTTGACGATCTACTGCGCATCCGAGGCGATCCGTACGCGCTCGCCTGAGATTTACCTGGGCCGCACGGTGCATGAGTTTCTGCGGTGTCTGGATATCCCGATCACCCGCGGTGAGCGTGGCTCACTGCGCGTGTACGCTAATCAGCTGCTGAGGCTCATCCATTGCGCCGTGTCGATTGATGAAAACATACGCGATGCCGGTGGCCGTACCGGACTGCACATCCGCCAGGCGCTGTTTGCGGAGGAAGCCAGACTCTGGTGGGATGAAACCCAGGTGGTGGGGCAGGGCAGCTCATTGGTGCTGTCCTCGGTGCTGTTCCAATCCATCCTCGAGCGCTCGGCGCCATTGTCCACGGCCGCTATCCGACAATTGCGTAAGAGTCCCATGGACCTGGACGTGTACGCATGGCTGGTACATCGGTTGTTTCATTTGACTCGACCTAACACCGTGACCTGGGCGCAACTCTCCGGACAGTTTGGACATGGCTACGCGCAGCCGCGCAAGTTCCGTCATTTCTTCCTCGACTCGCTCAAGCGAGTGCTCGCTGTGTATCCCCAAGCGCACGTCAAGCCGGCAGAAGTCGGCCTCATCCTCAGTCCCTCCCGACCGCACGTGCCGCGCGCAGCCGCCACACTCAAGGCGACGTGACAACTCTGCCGCTAATTCGCGGCGCGTATTGGCGCCGGACGCAAAAATCACTGCAGAAATAGGCCTTTGGGCGACCCTTACGGCGGCCCGTTGCATCTCTGCCGTAATGGAGCTAAGCGATTGTTATAAAAAGACGCCATTCCGGTTGCGCCGCCGCTGCCGCAGCATCTCTGCCGTACAGACGTGACATCGCTGGCCGCCGCGCGTCGCATCTCTGCCGCGCAGGCGTCGCATCACTTCGCGGTAGTGTCGTTTTCCTTAACATTTTCAAAGATATATGCCTAACGCCTCTAGTTCCTGTAACTCCCCTGTAAATCTCCTAACGAATATTTATAAAAAAAGCGGGCAGTCAGAGTACCGAACAGCAGACGAGCCGACCGCTTGCAGCGAGCCTGAGCAAGGCTGGAAGATGCGCGGTCACCAACCGAAGTCCTGCACAGCCCATGAACGAAAAACCGCCGTTGCCGCCCTTCACCGCCGAGAGCGCGGCGCAGAAGGTGCGCGGAGCCGAAGATGCCTGGAACTCGCGCGATCCCGATCGCGTCGTGCTGGTGTATACCGAGGATACCCGCTGGCGCAATCGCGCGGAATTTCCGGTGGGGCGCGAGCAAGTGCGCCAGTTCCTGCAGCGCAAATGGGCCCGAGAACTCGATTATCGGTTGATCAAGGAACTGTGGGCCTGTGCCGGAAATCGTATAGCGGTACGCTTTGCCTACGAGTGGCACGACGACTCGGGCCACTGGTACCGCAGCTACGGCAATGAGAACTGGGAGTTCAACGCCTCCGGTTACATGAGCCGCCGGCACGCCAGCATCAACGATCTGCCGATTACCGTGGGCGAGCGAAAATTTCATTGGCCACTGGGA
>DASXLF010000695.1:0-1985 GCA_036496405.1 Steroidobacteraceae bacterium
AGCAGGCCTCCCCGGCTTTCACGCACCGCGTCGAGCCGCTCCCATCGGCCACGGCCACGGCGCCTGCATCCGATCTCCCCTCCGGCGAACAGGTCAGCAGCGCGTTCCTGCTGCTGGGCAAATCGATGCTCGGCATTGCCGGCGCTTACCTGCTGCGCGCGCTGGCCGAATCGAGCGCTTTGCCACGACTGGTGACCGCCGCGGTTGCCATCGTCTATGCGATCGCTTGGCTCGTGGCTGCGTCGCGGATATCCGCCCGGGCGCGGTTCGCAGGCGCACTCTACGCCGGCACATCGGCCCTGATCCTGGCTCCCATGCTGTGGGAACTCACCATGCGCTTTCATGTCCTGGCGCCGGTTGCATCGGCTGTGGTGCTGGGATTGTTCGTGGCCGCGGCCACTGCGCTCAACTGGCGCAGAGAGAGCGCACCCGATTTCGCGGTGGCCTATGGCGCTGCCGCGCTCACCGCGCTGGGATTGTCCATCGTCACCCACGAGATGATCGGTTTCATCCTGCTGCTGCTGGCGATGCTGGCGATCGCCGAATACAGATTCATGCGCAACGGCGGGCACGGCGTGCGGATGCTGATTGCGGCCGTGAGCGATTGCGCTATCTGGATACTCATCGTGGTTTATCGCACCGCGCCCGACACGCGCGCCGATTACCCGGCCCTGGGAACGGCCGCGCTTGCCGGTCCGGCATCGCTGCTGTTCCTTCTGACCACCGCAGCCGTTGTCTACTGGACGGCGGGGCTGCGGCGCAAGATCACGGCGTTCGGGACCACGCAGGCCGTGGTTGCATTTCTGCTGTGGGTACTGACCGCGCTCTTTCTCATCCCGCACTTCAGCGCGGCCATGGTAGGCGTCATCTGTCTGCTGTTCGCGGGCACATGTTACGCCGCGGCATACGCGCTCTTCCGGCCAACGCAGGAACTGCACAACTTCTACGTGTTTTCGTTCTGGGCCGCCGCTCTGCTCCTCGGCGGAGTGTATCTCACGCTGCCGCCCGCGTGGGCCATTGCCAGCCTTGCGTTGGCATCCATCGTGAGCGCCGTTCTGGCGGTCCGGATCTGCTGCATCACCCTCGAGTGTCATGGAATCATCTATCTCGGGGTGGCGGCCGTGGCCTGCGGGCTGCTGGAGTACTCCTTCGATGCTCTGGCTGGAAACATGCCCGCAAGAGTGGCGTGGAGCATTTTTCTGGTCTCTGGGTGCGCGCTGCTATGCTATGCCGCCGCGCGAGAACGCGAACGCGAGCGGTGGCAATTGCAGCTACTTCACTTGATTCCAGCTCTGCTCGCGGTGTGCGCCATCGCGGCGCTCACCGCGCACGGCGCTCTGCGGCTGCTCGCACTCCGGATGAATCCCGCAGCGTTCCACGTGGCCTTCATCCGGACACTCATTCTGTGCGCGATTGCGTTGGCGCTGGCGTTTGCGGGATCGCGGTGGCGGCGCCTGGAGTTAAAGCGCATTGCCTACGCGGCCCTGGCGTTTGTCGCGGCCAAGCTGGTTTTTGAAGACCTGCGCCACGGACACATGGGGTTCATCGCGGCTTCCATTTTTCTATTCGCGTTGACGCTGATCGGGGTTCCGCGCCTGGCGCGCATCAGCAGTCGCGCCCCAGTCCGGCAGATTTGAACAATTACTTCCTGCCCCAACCGCCGCCGCCGGGCGATTCCACGCGCAAACGACTCCCGGCCGGCATGACACGTGTGCATTTTCCGGGAAGCCTTTCTTCCACCCCATCGATGGTCGCAACAGTTGCGCCGGGAGCGCCGCTTTCTCCGCCGGCCAATCCCCAGGGTTGGATCGTTCGCCGGTCGGAGAGCAGCGTGACCTGCGCATCGCCAAGCAACTCGATTTCGCGAATCAGGCCGTCACCGCCGGGATGGCAGCCCGCGCCGCCCGATCCGGGGCGAATCGCATACTGAATCATGCGAAACGGGTAGGCATATTCCAGCGCTTCAATGGGTGTATTGAGCGAAT
>DASXLF010000696.1:0-1738 GCA_036496405.1 Steroidobacteraceae bacterium
TTTCGGCGCTGGCGAACTCTGCCGCCAACCCCGGCACAGCGCCGCCCGCGTTGACGCATATCGCTTTCGGTGCCCGCGCGCATGTGAATCTCGCCACCACTGCAGCGGGCAACGTGGCCGTCGACACCAGCGTGCGCGGCGATTTCTTTCAACTCCCGCTCCACAACGCCGCTGCCACTCCGCCGCATCCAGCGCACGCATTGCGCATCCGTTCCACGCTCACCAATCCCAACGGCTGGCTGGTGGGCGCGTCAAGCTCCGTAGCAGGAACAGGCCTGCCTCCCATCGATGTACGCGTGCGCTGGGCTGAGATCGGCGCCGACACTTACACCTCCGGCGCAGGCCTCAAGTTTGATCCGATCGTTAACCTGCACCAGGTTTCGTATCACGGACCGGTGGTCGATCTGGCCTCCTTCAGCGACGCCAACGCACAGGCGCTGCTGGGTGCAATCCTGCACACCATCAGCAATCCCGCGCCACTACCCACCTCGTCGGCGGGTATCCTTCTTTCCACGCTGCAGGCGCTGAACGTGGCGGTCGCCGACATCCACGGCGGCATCGGCATTTCTGCGGATGCATTCAACGCCATCACCGCGGACGCCGCAGGTTATCTCAGCAGCCAGCTTACGGCGGCGCTCAACTCCGCGGCCAGTTTCGCCGGGTTCACGGCGACAACCGCCGTCATTCCCGGACGCGGAATTACAGCGGTTCCAGAGTGGACGGTACCTATTGGTGGATTGCCGCTCGAGATTTACATCGTTCCCAACCCGTGGTCGATCGGCATTCGCACCACCTCCGGGGGAACGGGGTGGAATGTCGCACCCCGCACGACCATCACGCTCGATGCCAGCGTTGCTTTGCCCGCGTTCATGCCCACTCTCGATGCGACGTTGACCATGGGCGCATTTTCCTTGGCGTGGACGAGCAGCAACAACCAGCTCACCGCCAGCGCTCAACCGTGGCTGGCCCCGCTTACGCTTGTGCCGCCGCCGAGCGTGTCCGCCCTCGAAGCAGCACTCAGCGATGCGCTCCCGCGGCTGCTGTTCTCCGGGGCGGCCACGGCAGTGCTTGAGGCTCTTGCGGGGCCCGGCCTCACCATCGGACCCATCGACATATTCTTCACGTCGATGAAATCGGTGCTCACCCAGGCCACCGCGCTGGGCAACAGCGCCGGCACCGGGCTCGACTCGGCCAAGGTCACAAATCTGCTGCAGTTCATCGGCAATCTCGCCGGACTGCCTGCCGGGCCGGGGCTTTCGCTTCCGGGAAATCTGCAACTCACCGCCAGTGGCGCGGGCACCGACGCCGACCCGGTCAAGATTCAGCTCGCCACCAGCGCCGCCATCGGGGGCATCGTCAATCTCACCGGCGGTATCGCCTTCGACAAGCTGCTGCATCCCAGCCCCACCGGTTCGGTGTCGTTCACCATTCCGCTGCCCGCAGCCGTGGCCGATGCCTGGACCAGCCTCACTGTGGATTTCAGCGCCGCCACATCCGGCGTGGTGTTGACCCTGACTCCCATCAGTACGCCGCCTACCGGGCCTATCCAGATCCTGCCAACGTTCAGCGGTCTCGGCAACCTGGCGGCGGGAGCCGAAGCGCTTCTGCTGCAGGTTCTCAATGCGCTGGTCGACCAGATCGGCCCATCGGCCGTGAAGGATCTTGCCCTTGATGTCGCCGCCGCGCTCGGAATCTACGACAGCGTGAACAAGTTCTCGACTCACGGCAATGATCTGGC
>DASXLF010000697.1:0-1875 GCA_036496405.1 Steroidobacteraceae bacterium
GACGGTTGCGCTCATCCTCCTCTTCGGCTGGGTGGGTTTTCACCTCATCGATTGGGCTGTGCTGCATGCCGTGTTTCGCCCGGACGCCGAAGCCTGCCGGGCCGTGCAGCATGGCGCCTGCTGGGGCGTGATCGCCGAGAAGTGGCGGCCCATCGTGTTCGGGCGCTATCCCTACGAAGACCAGTGGAGGCCGGCGGTCGCTGTCACCGTGCTTTCCGCGACGACGATGCTGAGCGCCTGGCCGCGCACCTGGCGGTGGTGGCTGCTGCCAGTGTGGCTCGTGACACTGGCGCTATTCCTGGTGCTGATGCGCGGCGGCATTTTCGGACTGGATCCCGTGCCCACCAATCGCTGGGGCGGATTGCCCCTCACCATCGGGCTGTCCGTCGTCGGACTGGCGCTCGCATTTCCACTGTCGCTGGCTCTTGCGCTCGGGCGGCGTTCGCAGTGGCCGGCCGTGCGCACGCTTTGCGCGACCTACATCGAACTGGTGCGCGGCGTCCCGCTGATCTCGGTGCTGTTCATGGCCTCGTTCCTGCTGCCCTTGCTCTGGCCGGCGGGATGGCAGCCCGACGTGCTGATTCGAGTGCTTGTCGGCCTGTCGCTGTTTGTTGCGGCCTACCTGGCCGAGATCATTCGGGGCGGCCTGCAGGCCGTGCCGCGCGGGCAGACCGAAGTGGCGATGGCACTGGGGTTCGGGCGCTGGCCGGTGCAGCGCGACATCGTGCTGCCGCAGGCGCTGCGCATCGTGGTTCCGGCGCTCACGAACAGCGTGGTGGGTACCTTGAAGGACACCTCGCTGGTCACCGTCGTTGGCTTGTTCGAGCTGACGGGCGCGCTGGGTCTTGCCCTCGGGGGCGACCCGACATGGCGGCCGTTCTACCTGGAGGGTTACCTCTTCATCGCGCTGGTGTACTGGGTGCTGTGCTTCGGGCTGTCGCGGTACAGCGGGTGGCTGGAACGGCGGCTGGCGACGGGGAGGGTCTAAGCGAACATTGGCGCGCGTGAAGGAAGGCCGTGCAGTGCATCCAGCGCAGGCAGGTCCGGCGCAGACACGCCGCCCGCTGCAGTTCCCCGTGCCAGACAAGCCGGAAGAAGGCGCAGAGGAGTCAGCGGAGACCGCCGCAGGCTGTGAGCGCGGCGGCCAAGAGAACGCCACCGATCTGCGGCCTCGAGCGCGTAGGCATCACGGTTCGCAGGTGTCGTAGTTCGGGAGAGTCGTGCTGCTGCCTGAACGTGCCTTGTTGTATTGCATGTAACGAGCTGCACGTTCTCGCGTATTGGCGGTCATGGCTTCGATCTTCTGGCTCGGCCCGATGAATTCTGCGAACGGTTTGAATCTGATTGCGCCGCAGTGGTTGGAAGCCATCAAACCTTCGCCGACACGCTGCACGGCCGCCTTGTCCGTCAAGTCAACGAGCAGAGCTCGTTGAGTAGCGCGCGCATCCTGCATGAGCGCCTTCCGCTGCGGTTCGGTGACATTGAGCGTGTTGATCCATGCCTCGATGTCGTCTCGCACGCCGTTCTTGTTGGTGTCAGGCCCCGCGATGTCGTCGGAGCGATCCAGCGTCGGATAGCCACCTTTGCGCTCCAGCTGTTCGATCTGCTGCGCCAGCGTGAGCCTTCCCAGCGTCGTGGTCGATGTGCCAGCGTATGAGCCTGCATCCGAGGACCCAGTCGCGCTCGGTGCAAACAAGCTGGAACCGCCGCCACCATCACCCCCTCCGCAGGTTGTAAGCGCGGCGGCAACGAGGATCCCACCGATGAGAGGCATCAAGGATCGAGGCATCACGGCTCACAGGTATCGGTGTTAGCGCGCGTTGTGACACTTCCTGAACTTGCCTTGTTGTACCGAATGTAGCGCTCCGTACGGGT
>DASXLF010000698.1:0-6826 GCA_036496405.1 Steroidobacteraceae bacterium
AGCCCTGACCGCGCAAACGCTGCTGCAGGGCCTGCGCCGAGGCCCGATCGGCCAGCCCGGCGATGCGAACGCGAAAGTGGCCCTTGGCATCGGCGGCGGAGACATTGACCGCAAAACCCTTGCCCTGGGCCGAATGCGCCAGCCGCTCGGCGTTCTCACGCTGCGCGAACAGCCCCAGCTGCACGCTCCAGGAGCTGGCACTGGCACGCTGCGCCGGGGGCGGGGCATTGCGCGGCGCGTTCGCCGACGCGGCACTGACAGTGCTGGCGCTGTGCGCGGCGGGAGAAACTGTCGCCGCCGGGGCAGCGGCCGGTGGTGCCGCGACCGCTGACGCCGTCGCTGACGGCGACACCGGTGACGGCGCTGGGGCTTGCGCGTGTGGCGTGGGATGAGCCGGAACCGCTTCCGCCGCGGTCTCGCCGCCAGCGTTGGCACCGCTGGTGCCGGGCGTCGACTGCAGCGGTGCGGTACGGGCCGGACCATTGCTCAGATCGATCGTATAGGAGCGCACTGGTGCGCCCTCGCCGCTGCCGGCGCTCGCCGCCACATCGCGACGTTGACCATGGAACATCTCGGGCACCAACAGCACGATCAGCGCCACCAGTATCGCTGCGCCCGTGAGACGCTCTTTCAAGCGGTTTTCCATCTGCATTTCAGTATAGCCCAAGCCAGACCAGCGCCGGTCCGACCACATGAAACGAACCGAGCACGATCACGCGATCGTGCGCGCGTGCCAGTGAGCGCGCGCGCTGGCACGCCATCTCGACACGCTCCGCCAGCTCAAGCGTGCCGCGCAAGGGCGGCAGCCGCGCCTGCAGCGCGGTAGCGCTCAGGCCGCGCGGTTCGTCGCTGATCCCGGTCAGCAGCCAATGATCCACCACGCCATCGAGTGCGCGTGCCACCGCCGCCACGTCCTTATCCGCCAGCATGCCGGCGACCGCGATGGTTCGGCCATCGATGTGCCGTGACTGCAGCTCGCTCGCCAGCACCACGGCCGCGGGTTCGTTGTGCGCTACATCGAGTATCCATTCGACCTCTCCCGGCACGATCTGGAATCGACCCGGCAGGCGCAGCGAGCGCAGCGCCCGCGCCATGGCTTCACGCTCGCAGGCATGCTCCACACCCAGCAGGTTCAATGCGGTCAATGCGCAGGCAGCATTGCCATACTGGATGCTCCCCGGAAGCGAGGGCGCCGGCAAAGCGTCGAGATTGCAGCCGGCCACGCGAAAGTCCCAGGCCGGACTATCGGCTGCATCGCTGTGCAGGTGCACGCTGAAATCACGGCCAGGAACGTACACCCGGCAATTGAGGGTGGCGGCGCGCTGCCAGACGCTGTCCGGCATGTCGGTACTGCCAAGCACCACCGCCTGCCCGGGGCGGAAAATTCCCGCCTTCTCGGCACCGATCTGCGCCAATGTATCGCCCAGCCAATCGCGGTGATCCATTCCTACCGAGCACAGCACCGCGACATCGGCATCGATGATATTGGTGGCATCGAGCCGGCCCCCGAGCCCCACCTCGAGCACCATGACCGTGACGCCGGCTTGGCGAAATACTTCCAGCGCTGCCAGCGTGCCGTACTCGAAAAAGGTCAGGGTGATGGCACCGCGCACCGCCTCGATGCGCTCGAACGCGCGCAGCAGCACATCATCGCTCACTGGCAGGCCGCCGATCTGCACGCGCTCGTTGTAGCGCACCAGGTGCGGGGAGGTGAACAACCCGGCGCGATGACCGCAGGCGGCCAGCATTGCCGCCAGGCAGCAGGCCGTGGAGCCCTTGCCGTTGGTGCCGCCGATAATCGCGGCCGGACAGTGTTTTTCGAGCACGCCCAGGCGCCCAGCCACCTCGCGTACACGCTCCAGTCCAAGATCGATGGGCAGAGCGTGCGCGCCCTGCTGGTATGCCAGTGCCTCAGCCAGCGAACCGAACTGCGCGCTCAAGCGGCTTGCAGTGGCGGGCGCTTCTGTAGCAGGCGCAGCAATTGCGCGATGCGATCACGCATTTCGCGGCGATCGAGGATCATGTCGAGGCCGCCATGATCGAGTAGAAACTCACTGCGCTGGAAACTCTCCGGCAGCGTTTCGCGCACGGTCTGCTCGATCACGCGCGGACCGGCGAATCCGATCAGAGCGCGAGGCTCGGCGATGTTCAGATCTCCGAGCATGGCCAGGCTGGCCGAGACCCCGCCCATCGTCGGATCGGTCATCACGGAAATGAATGGCAGGCCGGCCTGCGCCAGTCGTACCAGCGCCGCACTGGTCTTCGCCATCTGCATCAGCGACAGCAGTGCCTCCTGCATACGCGCGCCGCCCGTGGCCGTGAAACACACCAGTCCGCAGCCGTGGTCGATGCAGTAATCGACCGCGCGTTTGAAACGCTCGCCAACCACGGACCCCATGGAGCCGCCGAGAAACGCAAATTCGAACGCGCAAGCCACCACCGCTTCACCGTGCAGGGCCCCGGCCAGCGCGATCAGCGCGTCGTGCTCGCGCGTGGTCTTCTGGGCCTGGGCGAGACGGTCGCGATAACGCTTACTGTCCTTGAATTTCAGCGGATCCTCGGGCCGTACGCGCTCGCCGATTTCGCTGATCGGCTCCGGATCCAAAAATGCCCGCAGCCGCTCGCGCGCGCCAATGCGCATGTGATGGCTGCACTTCGGACAAACATTGAGATTGCGCTCGAGCTCGGCTCGATAGAGCACGGCGTCGCAGGCCGGGCACTTGATCCACAGGCCTTCCGGCACCGAGCGCGAACGCCGCTCGGTCTTGATGCGCGAAGGAACGATTTTCTCAAACCATGACATCGTCGCCGGTCCTCAATCGCCGCCGCCCACCGCAGTCTCGATCATAGCTGAATCCATGGATGCCCCGAATTCCGGCAGGTTGAAGGCTTCAGGGTACTCGACCCGCCACAGATAGAGGCCATGGGCCGCAGAAGTGGTCTTCCCCGGACCGCGGGAGCGCGATTCGAGCTGCTGGCGGACCCGCTCCGGTGGCGCGCGCCCCTGGCCGACGGTCAGCAGCAGACCCACGATGTTGCGCACCATATGGTGCAGGAACGAGTTGGCCGTGACATCAATGCTGATCCAGTCACCCTGGCGTCGCAACCGCAGGCCCTGGATCTGCCTCATGGGGGAATTCGCCTGGCACTCGGAGGAGCGGAAGGCACTGAAATCGTGCTCGCCGATGAGCCAGTGGGCGCCTTGCTGCATCGCCTCGATATCCAGGGCCTGATGCACCAGCAGCGCCCGGCTATGCGCGAGCGCCGAGCGCGCGGCCCGATTCAAGATCAGATAGCGATAGGTGCGCGCGAGCGCGCTGTACCGGGCGTGGAAATGCGCCGGCACGGGCCGCACCCATCGCAGGCTGATGTCCCGCGGCAGGTAATGGTTGGCGCCCAGCAGCCACGCATACGCACGACGTAGCGCCGCGGTATCGAAATGCGCCACCTGTGCCCGGGCGTGCACGCCGGCGTCGGTGCGTCCGGCGCAGATGAGGTCTATGGGCCCGTCGGCAATGCGGCTCAGGGCCGCCTCCAGCACCGCCTGCACGCTGGGGGCGCTGCGTTGCACCTGCCAGCCGCTGTAGGCGCTGCCCTGGTATTCGATGCCGACGGCGATGCGGCGGCGCATGAGCGGGCGGTCAGCCGGGCAGCGTATCGATCAGCCGGCGGGCTTCCTGCTTCTGCGACACTGAACCTTCGCTCAAAACCTCCGACAGGATGCTGCGTGCACCCTCCGGATCGCCCATATCCATGTAGGCCCGGGCCAGATCCAGCTTAGTGCCCACTTCGCTCATGGTCGCCGGCTCCAGATCCGGCAGCGGAATGTCCTCGGCCATGATCCGCTGCGTCTGCACAAACGTGCCTTCGCTGCTGCTGGAGGGCGTACCCACGTCCAGATCCACGCCATTGCGGCCGGTTCCGGACTTGTTGAGATCCCCGAGGTCCAGATCGACCCCATCCGACTCGAGCGCCGCCAACCGCGCAGTAGAACCGGTATCCGCATCAGGCAGCAGCTCCGGTCGCTGCGCCAGCTGCGTCACCACCTCGGTGGGCGCATCGCCCCCCGAGCGCTCCTCGGCCGCCCCGCGTGCCATCACGTCGGCAAAGTCGGTGTCGGTGAACAGCCAGGTCCCCGAATCGGTCGGTTCCCCGGGGGCGGATGGTACGCGTACCGTCTTGTCGTCCCGTTCGCTGTCAGTGCGCGCCAGCAGCTGGCGGGTCTCATCATCGAGCCCGGCCACCATGGTCGGCGCATCGGCGCCGGTGCCCAGGTCGCTGTCATCGCCCACCGCATCCATCGGTCCCAGATCGAGGCCGAGGTCATGCAATTCCAGTTCTGCCGTCTGCTCAGACGAGGCCATACCCGAGCGCGCGGCGGCGTCGATCTTCTGCCGGATCGTGGGGTGATCCCCGCCCGGCAATTGCGGCTGTTCCACGGTCGGTGCATCGGCGTCATTGCCCGGTGTATCCGGCACCTGAACCGTTACCGTGGTGCCAGCGCCGGCGCGCGCGGGCATTTCGCGGGTCGAACCGGTCTGCTCGTTACCGCGCTCGGCGTCATCGAATACGAAATCCACTCCGCCATCACCGCCAGCACGCGCCTCGTTGGTGGCGTCCGGATCACCCAGTGCCTTGCCCAGATCCAGGTCGATGCCGCCGGTGCTGGGGGCGCTGACCGTCGGCTCGCCCATGAGGTCGAAGTCGATGCGGTTCTGGCCGCCCTCCAGATTCAGGTCCACCCCGCCGCTGGTAACGCCCGGAAGCGCGCCCGAGCTGCCAAACAGTGGATCTTCGGGGGCGATTTGGCGCCCCATGATCACAATCTTTTCCCACTCGCCCGGCAGCGCCTTGTCACGCGTGCTCGCCAACTCGCGCGCACTAGCCAGGAACCGATCCTTGTTGCCCCAGACGAAAAACACTTCGAGCAGCTTGAGCCGCAGGTCGCGGCGCTGCGGTTCACGCGAAATCGCGATCTGCACCAGATCGGCGGCCTGATCGTACAGACCATAGGCCATGTGGAAATCGGCTTCCGCCAGCGGGTCGCCTTGGTCGAGCGCCACCGGCGCCTCGCCGGTAACGTTTTCGTCGATGGCTACGTGCCGGCCGCTGACGCTGGTATCGCCCTTGGCCACCAGCGACGAGGGTTGCTCGTGCGTTCCGGATTCCTCGACGCGATAGGACTGCTCCTCACGCGCAGGGGCCAGGGCACGCACCGGCACCGTATCGCTGATGCGAGGCTGTTCCGCAGGCTTGGAATCGAAGCCCGGCTGAGACAACCGTCCCAGCGAGCGGTCGAAAGCGTCTTCCTGGCGTGCACGCACGGCGCGCACGATCAACAGGATCAGCAGTACCGCCACGAGGCCAGCGGGCAGGTACCAGTATTCCTTGGCCAGATCGATAAAGGAGTTGCCTGATGCGCCCGCGGCGGGCGCCGGCGTGACCGTGGGCTTGGCTGTCGGCGGCGTTGCCGGCGGAGCCTCTGCCGGTGGCGGCGCGCTCGCGACCGGAGCGGGGGGCGTCGGCGCCGGAGTCGCTGCCGGTGCCGGCGTGGGCGCCGCAGCCGGAGGCGGTGCGGATGGTGCGGCGGGACTCGGCGCCGCCGAATGGGCCTGCAAGGCCGCCAGTTCAGAATTCTTCAATTGCAGCAGACGCTGCGACTCGGCCAGCTGCGCTTCGAGCTGCGTGACCCGCTGCTGCATACCGGCAGCCGCCGCGGCAGAGGCGGCATTCGTCGCGCCCTCGCTGGCGCTGGGGTTGTTATGGGCTGGCGCGGCATTGCCGGTGGCGGCATTGCTGCCCGCGGCCGCGGCGGCAGTATTGGCCGGCGCTTGTGCCG
Source organism: Steroidobacteraceae bacterium (assembly GCA_036496405.1). Classification (GTDB taxonomy): domain Bacteria; phylum Pseudomonadota; class Gammaproteobacteria; order Steroidobacterales; family Steroidobacteraceae; genus FEN-1191. The sequence goes on from DASXLF010000698.1 coordinate 5,840, forward strand.
ATTCCTGCGGAGGCACCAGACGCAGCTGTCCGGTACCGGAGGTGCCGGATGCTGCCGCGGACGCGCCGTGGCTGGAATTCCAGGCCGAATACTGCTTGTGAACTTCCGCCGCGGCCTCTCCCGGGCTGATCGCCGTGATCTCGGCATCCCCGGGCAAGCTCAACCGGCTGCCGGCTCGCAACAGATTCATATTGCCGTCGAAAGCCGAGGTGTTCGCTCGATAAACCGCGACCAGCTCGCGCTGGCGGGCAGCCTTATCCCCCGCACCATAGGCCTGGGCGGTAATTCCGGTCAGCGTATCGCCGCTGCGAACGGTATAGCTGCCGCCGGCAGAGGTCGGGCCGCGCGTGGCGCTTCCCGAGCTTGGGCTGGCCTTGGGCGCCGCTGATGCCGATGGAGAACCCGATGCCCCAGATCCAGACGCTGCCGATGACCCGGATGACGGCGCATTGCCGCTGCCGGCACTCGAGACTGTCGGGGCTGAGGCACTGGGAACATGTCGTTGCACATTACCGCTATGGGCTGATTCCGCGGTGGCCGGGGCAGCGACGTTGGCGGCAGCTGCGCTGGAGGCGTCACCGGAAAATACCGGCGGATCGAGCAGCACGGTGTATTCACGTACCAGATGGCCGCGAGCCCAATTGACCTCGACCAGCATGCTGGCGATCGGCTCATTGACGGCATCCGCGGAACGCAAATGGATCACTGTGCGGCCGTCGGCGGTTTTCTGTGGCTCGAGGGTCACGCCGCTGAGGTAGGCCGGATAATCCAGGCCATAGCGCACGAAGGCATCGCGCGAGGCCAGGTTGGCTTTGAGGCCCGAAAGCTCCTCCGCGCTGGCGCCGACAACGTCGATATCGGCATCCAAAGGCGCATTCAGGGCGGATTTGAGATGAATCTCTCCCAGCCCCAGGGCCATCGAGGCCGACGGCAGAAGCAATACCAGCAGCAGAACCCGGTAGCAATTACGGATCAACATCGTGTCTC
>DASXLF010000699.1:0-7118 GCA_036496405.1 Steroidobacteraceae bacterium
CCGTCAGGGATTGGACCTGGCGCTGGGCGGAAAACGGGATGGCTTCACGTGGCGCCTTGGCTATAGCCTGGTCGATGCAACTTTCCAGTCGAATTTCATCGTCAGCGCTGAGTCCAACAGCAGCGCCGATGTAGATGGCAATATCCTGGTCCGTCCCGGAGATCGAGTTCCACTGATCCCGCGCCACACCGGCCGGCTGGTACTGGACTACGAATTCAACAAGCAGTGGGATGTCGGGGGCACGCTGATTGTCGCGTCCGGCTCCTTTCTGCACGGCGATGAGAATAACGCGAACGTTGCTGGCGGCACGAACGGCGAGGGCGCCTTTGTGTCGCCTACCGGAACCGGCTGGATTCCGAGTTACGCGGTCGTCAATCTGCAGGGTACTTATCACTGGGGAAGGCGCGTGGATATATTTACCCGGCTGGTAAACGCGTTGAACAAGGAATATGCCACCGCTGGCTTTCTCACCAGCAACACCTTCAATCCGAACGGCACGTTCCGTTTCGACCCAGACACCTATACCAACGAGAATGCCGTGTCGCCGGCTACCCCACGGGCAATCTGGGCGGGGGTGCGCATACGCATCAATTGACGGCGCGAACGCAGGCACCGGCCGGGGGCGTATGATTCGTTCATGGTCATGACGTGACCGCCGCATCGGAGCCGCGCACCGTGGAAACAGGTAGTGGAACGCCGGCAGTGCGCAGTCCGTTGGCGGTACGGCTGCTGCTCGCATTGGCGGTGGGCGCCATTCTGTACCTGGCGCATGCGGCGGTGGTCCCGGTGGTGCTGGCGGTACTGTTCGCACTCATTCAAACCGCGCCGGTCGAGGCATTGCATCGTCGGGGCGTGCCGCGCGGCCTCGCCGCTACGCTGATCCTGGTGGTACTGGTGGGAATTTTCGGCGTGGCGCTGAATCTGCTGTGGACGCCGGCGCAACACTGGTGGAGTACCGCGCCGCAGACGCTGCGCGTCATCGAACGCAAAGTGCAACCGCTGTCACGCGCGCTCGGGCGCCTGGAGGCGCTGACCGACCGCGCCGGTGAGATTGCCACGGCGCCCAAACCCGGATCGAACCCGGGCGCGGCGCAAGCCGCGGCCGAGGCGCAGGCCGCGCCAGAGACTCACGTCGCGGCGGAAGTCATCGTTGAGACGCGTACCGCCATCGTGAGCATTCTCACTACCACCATCCTGGCGCTGTTTCTGCTTTCCGGCGGCCCTCCCATGCTGGCGCGGCTGACGGCCAGCATGTCGAAGGACCTGCAGTCAAAGCACGCACTCACCGTGATCAACGCCGTGCGCAACGAGGTGGGTCGTTACTACGCCTGTCTTGCGCTCATCAATGTCGGGCTGGGGCTGGCAACAGCGGCGGTGACCGCGCTGCTGGGAATGCCCAATCCGCTGCTCTGGGGGGCGACGGCCGCGGTGCTCAACTTCATTCCGTATGTGGGTTCGGCCATCACCTTGCTGCTGCTGATGATCGTGGCGTTCGTCAGCTTCGACGGCGTGGGACGCGTGGCCGCTGTGGCTGCCAGTTACCTGTGCCTGACGACGATCGAGGGGCAGGTGGTACAACCGCTGGTCATCGGCCGTCGACTGGAACTCAACCCCATGATCGTGTTCCTGGCGTTGTGGTTCGGCGGCTGGTTCTGGGGAGTTGCCGGGATTGTCATTGCCGTGCCCAGCCTGGTGACGCTCAAGGTGATCGCGGAACACTCGCGGCAGGGCCAGACCATGAGCGACCTGCTCAGTCCCAACCAGGATGGCCGGCTCAAGGCGCTGACGGCGCGGGCCAGCAAATCGCTGGTGAAAAAACCGGTGAAAATGCCGACGTGAGTGCGTTTTACTGCCGTCCTATCGCCGACCACCAGATCAGGGTCAGCAACGCCGCTTGCACCGGCAAGCGCAATACCAGCAGCCAGTAGGGCACGTGAAACAACTCCGGACGTTGCAACATGTAGATGTGGGCCGGGGTGACTGCGATGGTCAAGGCAAATAGACCGGCGCCGGCAGCGCGCCTGAGGATGGGAACCAGCAGACCGGCCGCGCCCATTAGCTCGAAAACACCGCTGCTCAAAACCACGGCGTGCGGCCACGGGACATAAGGAGGGACGATTCGCACTTCCAGGCCGGTGGCCGCAAAGTGAGCGATGCCGCCAATGAAAAACCATAGGAACACGAATCCGAGACCCAGCAGTTTCAATGGTCGCGGGGGCCTTGCAGGCACTTCCGTTCCAATGGTGATGACAGATACCGCATAATGGTGGCCAGAAAAAACGGGCGCAACCGCCAGCAAAGCCGCCCCGCAGAATATGCCTGACAACTTCATTATCGAAACCCGTGGGCTGACCCGTGAGTTCAAAGGCTTCTTCGCGGTGTGCGAGGTCGATCTGCGCGTTCGTCGTGGGCAGATCCATGCCTTGATCGGGCCCAACGGCGCCGGCAAGACCACCTGCTTCAATCTGCTCACCAAGTTTCTGGTGCCCACGCGCGGGCAGATCCTCTACAAGGGCAAGGACATTACGCCGATGAAGGCAGCCGAGGTGGCGCGCCGCGGAATAGTGCGCTCATTCCAGATATCCGCCGTGTTCCCGCACATGACGGTGCTCGACAATGTTCGCATCGCCCTGCAGCGCACGCTGGGCACCACGTTTCATTTCTGGAGGCGCGGGTCGAGCCTGACGGCGCTGGATGCGCAGGCTATGCGCCTGCTCGACTCGGTCGATCTCGCCCCGTTCGCCGGCGAACTCGCGGTCGAGTTGCCGTATGGACGCAAACGTGCGCTCGAGATCGCAACCACGCTGGCCATGGAGCCGGAGCTGATGCTGCTCGATGAGCCGACCCAGGGCATGGGTCACGAGGATGTGGCCAAGGTGACCGACTTGATCAAGCGGGCGTCGGTCGATCGCACGGTGCTGATGGTCGAGCACAATATGAAAGTCGTCGCCACCATCGCCGATACCATTACCGTGCTTCAGCACGGCCGCATCATCGCCGATGGACCCTATGCCGAGGTGGCCGCCAATCCACAGGTGATCGAAGCGTACATGGGTTCTGCCGATACCGAGCTACGGAGTGCGCACGCGTGAACGAGCCCATGCTGCGGGTGAGCGCGCTGCACGCCTTCTACGGCGAGTCGCACATCCTGCACGGTGTGGATTTCGAAGTGAACCACGGTGAAGTGGTGACGCTGCTGGGGCGCAACGGCGCCGGACGCACGACCACGCTCAGGGCATTGCTCGGCCTGGTCGGCAGCCGCTCCGGTTCGGTGCGTATCAACGGCCGCGAGGCCATCGACTTGCCGGCGCATAAGATTGCGCACCTTGGCGTGGGCTACTGTCCGGAGGAGCGCGGCATCTACGCCAGCCTGTCGAGCGAGGAAAATCTTCTGCTGCCGCCGATCGTCGGCTCCGAGGGCATGTCGCTGGATGAAATTTATGGCATGTTTCCCAACCTGAAGGCGCGGCGCGACACCCAGGGGACGCGCCTTTCGGGCGGCGAACAGCAGATGCTCGCCGTGGCGCGCACACTGCGCGCCGGTGCCCGGCTGCTGCTGCTGGATGAAATCTCGGAGGGGCTTGCGCCGGTGATCGTGCAGGGCCTGTCGCGAACCATTCACGAGCTGCGCCGCAGGGGATATACGATCGTCATGGTGGAGCAGAACTTTCGTTTCGCGGCACCGCTCGCCGATCGTTTCTACATCATGGAGCACGGCCGGATCGTGCAGGGGTTTGCTGCCGCGGAGCTCCAGGACAAGATGAGCGTGGTGCAGCAATTCCTAGGCGTCTGAGCATCGGGTAATCACGTAGGGGACGGTAATGAAACTCAAGTCATTGGCGATCGGGTGGGCAATGGTGTTCGCGGCCATGGCGGGTACGCACGCCGCGTTCGCAGCCGACGATATCGTGATCGGCGACATCGATGATCTTTCCGGCAACTATGCCGACGTGGCCGGAACCGGCGCGGTGGAGGCCATTAAAATGGCCATTGCCGATTCCGGCGGCACCGTGCTCGGCAGAAAGGTCACCGTTCTGGTCGCAGACCATCAGAACAAGCCCGACATCGGCGCCTCCAAGTTTCGCGAGTGGGCGGATCAGAACGGTCTCAATGTGGTGCTGGGCGGATCCAACACCGGGGTCAGCATCGCGATGGCGAAGGTAGCGGCGGCAAAAAAAGTGCCGTTCTTCGCCATCGGCGCCGGCGGCGCCTCACTGACGAATGAGGACTGCACGGCCTACAGCGTGCACTACGTCTACGACACCACCGCGCTGGCCAACGGCACCGCCACCACCATCGTCAAGAACGGCGGCAGCAGCTGGTTCTATCTCACTGCCGACTATGCGTTCGGCACACAACTACAGACTGCCGCCAGCAAGGTCGTCGAGGCAAACGGCGGCAAGACGGTGGGGGCTGTCCGGGTACCGCTCGGGGCATCGGATTTTTCCTCCTTCCTGCTGCAAGCGCAGGGCTCGGGTGCGCAGGTGCTGGGGCTCGCGAACGCCGGCGAGGACTTCAGTAACTCGCTCAAGGCCGCCAATGAGTTTGGCATCACCAAAAAGATGAAGCCCGCGGCGCTACTGGCCTTCCTCACCAACATCCACAGTCTCGGCCTGCAGACGGCGCAGGGGTTGTACCTGACCACCGGGTTCTACTGGGACCTGAACGATGACACGCGCGCATTCAGCAAACGCTACTTCGCCAAGACTCAGAAGGAACCGACCATGGATCAGGCCGGCTACTACTCGGCCGCCCTGACTTATCTTAAGGCCGTCAAGGCGGTGGGTAGCACCGACTCGGACAAGATCATGGCGGCACTGAGAAAGACCAAGATCAACGACATGTTCGCCAAGGGCGGTTACGTGCGCGCCGACGGCGTGATGATTCACGACATGTACGTCATGCAGGTCAAATCGCCGCAGGAATCCAAGTATCCGTGGGACTACTACAAGGTTCTGAAGGTGATGAAGGGCGAAGAGGCCTTCGGCCCGATCACCGGCCTGTGCCCGCTGGCGCCCAAGTAATTGCTCCGGTAAGCGGCGCCCGGATTCGGGATGCATCGTGACTGAGGTCTTCGGCATTCCGGTCGCCGTCATCCTGGGCCAGTTGATGCTCGGGCTCGTGAATGGCTCGTTCTACGCCATGCTGAGCCTCGGTCTGGCGGTGATATTCGGCCTGATGGGAGTAGTCAACTTTGCTCACGGGGCGTTCTACGCCCTGGGCGCATTCGCCGCGCTGCTGGGCTTGCAGTGGTTTGGCATCAACTACTGGGCGGCGCTGGTGCTGGCACCGCTGGCGGTCGGCCTGCTGGGCATCGTGACCGAACGGCTGTTCCTGCGACACCTGTACAAGCTCAGTCCGCTGTATGGGTTGCTGATGACGTTCGGGATGGCGCTGGTGATCGAAGGCTCGTTGCACCAGTTCTTTGGCGCCTCCGGTCAATCCTATCCGGTGCCGGCCGCGCTCCAGGGTGTGTTCAATCTCGGCTTCATGATCCTGCCGATTTATCGCGCCTGGGTGATCCTGGTGTCGGTGGTGGTGTGCTTCAGCACCTGGTTCGTGATCGAGCGCACGCGTCTGGGCGCGACATTGCGCGCGGCCACCGAGAATGCGCCGCTGCTGCAGGCTTTCGGCGTCAACGTGCCGCTGCTGGTGGCTGCGACCTACGGCGGCGGCGTGGCGCTCGCCGCGCTCGCCGGCGTGCTGTCGGCACCGGTGATTCTCGTGTCCTCACAGATGGGCAGCTCGCTGGTCATCGTGGTGTTTGCAGTGGTCGTCATCGGCGGAATGGGCTCGATCTTCGGCGCCGTGGTCAGCGGCCTGGCGCTCGGGGTGATCGAGGGATTCACCAAGGTTATCTACCCGGAAGCGTCCAACGTCGTGGTGTTCGTGATCATGGCGCTGGTGCTGATGCTGCGGCCCGCCGGCCTGTTCGGCCGCGAATAGTCATGCGCAGTGCCGGCATTTTCTACGTGCTCGCGGGCCTGTTCGCGCTGACCGTGCCTTTGCTGGGCATCTACCCCGTGTTCATGATGAAGCTGCTGTGCTTCGCCATGTTCGCGTGTGCCTACAACCTCCTGCTGGGTTTCGGCGGCATGCTCTCGTTCGGCCATGCGGCCTTCTTCGGCTCGGCCGCCTATGCCACCGCCTGGCTGGCCACCGCGCACGGATGGCCTACGCTGCCGGCCATTTTCGCCGGCGTGCTGGTGTCGGCGCTGTTGGGGCTGGTCGTCGGCGTGATCGCAATTCGCCGGCGCGGGATTTACTTCGCGATGATCACGCTGGCGCTCGCGCAACTCGTGTACTTCGTCTGTCTGGAAGCGCCATTTACCGGTGGTGAAAACGGCCTGCAGGGCGTGCCGCGCGGCAGGCTGCTGGGCGTGGTATCGCTGAGCTCGGACATCACCATGTATTACCTGATACTGGCCGCCTTCGTCGCCATGTTCCTATTCATCCGGCGCGTGGTGCAGTCGCCCTTCGGCCAAGTGCTCAAGGCCATTCGCGAAAATGAGTCGCGCGCCATCTCGCTTGGCTTCGATGTCAACCGCTACAAACTGATGGCCTTCGTGCTGTCCGCGACGCTGTCGGGCCTGGCTGGATCGCTGAAGGCGCTGGTGCTCGGCTTCGTCACTCTGTCGGATGTACTGCAGGCGAACTCAGGCGAAGTCATTCTCATGACCCTGCTGGGCGGCACGGGTACGTTCTTCGGCCCGATCATCGGTGCGGCGTTGGTCGTCACCCTGCAGGAGTACTTATCCGATGTGGTCGGTGGATGGGTGACGGTCATCATCGGCGCGGTGTTCATTATCTGCGTGCTGGCGTTCCGACGCGGCATTGTGGGTGAGCTGCAGGCACGTATCGGGCACAAATTAAAATAACTTTAATACAATTAGTTACAGTGAAGTATTGAACTAATTCCTTATAGAGCCGGCCCGACCATTCCTTCCTCGCGCCGGGCTTGCGGCGAGCGCTGTGGCGGCATGAAGCCCGCGAACAACAGCGAATCCCGATAACCCTGGCCGGGTGCGCCCTCGATCAGCTGGATCGAGGCGTTATTGGGATTGGGCTGCTCCTGAAACCATTCCCAGAGGTAGTGCATCCACTGCATGCGGATGCAG
>DASXLF010000700.1:0-2455 GCA_036496405.1 Steroidobacteraceae bacterium
GATCGACCGCGTCGGCGGCCGGCCGGTGCTGTCGATCTCCAATCTGGTTTTTGCGGCAGGCCTCGTGCTGCTCGGCTTCACGCAGTCGATCTGGATGCTGATGTTCGCGTGGCTGCTGCTCGGCATCGGCATGGGTTACGGGCTCTACGATGCCGCCTTCGGCGCGCTCGGGCGCATCTATGGTGAGGCCGCGCGCAGCGCGATTACCGGCATCACGCTCCTTGCAGGTTTCGCCTCGACGATCGGCTGGCCATTGACGGCGCTGGGCCTGCAAACCATCGGTTGGCGTGAGACCTGTTTTGCCTGGGCAGCCGCGCATATCGTGATGGGGCTGCCGATCAACCTCTTGATGCTGCCCACGGTGCAGGTCGTCAAAACCACCGTGGAGGCTCACGTCAAGCCGCACATCCCGATCGATCGCACCATGGCGCTGCTGGCGTTCGCTTTCGCCACCGCCTGGATGGTGACGGGCGCGATGGCCGCGCACTTCCCGCGCATCATGGAGGCAGCCGGCGCGTCGCCGGTGCAGGCGGTCGCCGCCGGCGCGCTGATCGGGCCGGCACAGGTTGCCGCGCGGATCTTCGAGGCGAGCTTCCTCAAGCGTTATCACCCGATCGTCTCGGCGCGGCTCGCCTGCCTGACGCACCCGATCGGCGCCGTCATCCTCTGGCTCACAGGGGGAGCTGCCACCAGCGTGTTCGCGGTGTTCCATGGCGCCGGCAACGGCGTGATCACGATTGCGCGCGGCACGCTGCCGCTCGCGATCTTCGGGCCGCAAAACTATGGCTATCGCCTCGGCCTGATCGGCGCCCCGGCACGGATGACCCAAGCCGCCGCGCCCCTGCTATTCGGCTTCCTGATCGATGCGATGGGCAGCCGCGTGCTGATCGTCTCATCGGTGCTGAGTCTCATCGCGGTGGCGGCGCTGTTGATGTTGCACGGCGAGCGGCCGGAAACCTGATTGCACTGGTTTTGGGCTTCACTTGTCGTGCCCTTTCGCGCACAACCACGCGATGGCCAACGACGACCTCAAGAGCTTCTGGCGCTGGGCGACCACGCCGCCGCAATCCTACGCGGTCTATCTGATCGCGCTGGTGCTGGTCTGGTTGCTGTCGTTCTATGTCGGCACGCTTAAGCCGAAAAAAGCGGAAGGACTTGGGCCACCGCCAGTGACGGCACCGCAGCGCTAGCGTCACGCCTTCTTCACCTCGGATGTGGCGATCCAGATGCCGGCGAACACCGCGACGAGCCCGGCCACCAGGTTCGGCGTGATGGGTTCGCCAACCAGCTGCGTTGCAAGCAAGGCTGCGGCGATCGGATTGACGGTCATGGTGTTGGCCACCCTTGTCGGCGTCGCTCGCTGCAACGCCAGCACCCAGAGAATGAAGGCCGCCGCCCCTCCGCCTACCCCGAGATAGACGCCGGCGATCCATTGCGCCGTGCCAAAACTCTTTAGCGCACCGAAGCTGCCGGTGAATAGTCCGACCAGGACCAGCGCCGCCGCGCCAGTACCCATGCCGACGGCGAGGAAGCCGAGCGCGCTGGAGCGCGCCATGAACGGCCTCGACAGAACGTTGTAGAAGGCCATGCAGACCACGGCCCCCAGCATGATCGCCTCACCGCGCCAGGCGCCGGCAGGCGCGACCGACAAGCCTGCCGCGAGCGCCGCGATCACGCCGAACACGGCGATGCAGACGCCGGTTGTCTTTCGTGCGCTGAGCGTCTCGTAGCCGAGCAGCGCGCCGACCACCATGGTCGAGAGCGGGAGCGTTGCCAGCGCGAGAGAGGCGCGAGCCGCGGTCGTGTAGGACATCGCGATGTTATAGAACACGAAGAACAGACCGAAGAAGCAGAAGCCGAGCAGCATCACCCACGGCACGTCGCGCCGCTGGGGCCAACGCACCTTCAGGAGAAACGCCGCGGGCAGCACGCAGAGGAAGCCGATTCCCCAGCGCAGGATCGCCAGCGCGATCGGATCGGCGCCGCTGACCAGATAGCGCGTGATCGCAGCCGCGGTGCCGCCGAGACAACTCGACAATATCGCGATGGAAACGCCGAGCCACTCACCCACCTCTCGTCCTCCGTCCTGTCGCGCTGACGGAATGGTACGCGCGCTTGCGCACAGCGCAAGCACGCACGCACATGATTCACGCGTGCGCACGATCTGGTGTCAGTATGTGTCAGCAGCGATCGGGAGGGCGCGAGCAATGGCAGCGCGTGGCAGCAGGTTTAACGCGGTGTCTTTCGTGCACTGAGGCGATACGGAATCAGATCCGATGTTTCAGGGTCAGGCGATTTTGCGAAGGCGCGCTTGAGCAGCGCTGCGACACCGCGGCGATTGAAGTCGATAATGACCTCATGATGCTTCATGCCCTTCCCGCCCTTCACCGGACCGAGATCACGCACAAAACAATAGTGGCCGTCGCTCATACGAGCCAGTCGGCAATTCCTGAAC